>CAZSJF010000021.1:3690-10933 GCA_964606705.1 uncultured Bacteroidales bacterium | reverse complement strand
TGTGTTGGGTGTGTTTGGTTTTGTTTTTGAAGATATGCAGGAGTTCGGCAAATACGGCTTTAACCGTTCCCACTCTGCCGCCTATTCCGTTGTAGCATACCAGACCGCTTACCTCAAGGCTCATTACCCTGCGGAATATATGGCGGCCGTGCTTACAAACAACTTAAGCGACATCAAAAAAATAACTTTCTTCATTGATGAGTGCAAAAAACAGGGCATACAGGTTTTAGGCCCGGATATTAATGAAAGTGAACTTAAATTTACCGTTAATAAAAAAGGAGAAATAAGGTTCGGGCTTGCAGCAGTCAAAGGCGTGGGAGAGGTTGCCGTGAATGACATAGCCAGAGAACGTAAGGAAAACGGGCCGTACAGTAATATATTCGATTTCACCAAGAGGGTCAACCTACGCTCTGTCAATAAAAAATGTATAGAGGCAATGGTTTATGCAGGTGTCTTTGACAATTTCCCTAACACCCACAGGGCTCAGTACTTCTTCAAAGAAAACGGAGATGAAACGACATTCGTTGAGAAAATAATAAAACATACTTCCAACTATAAAAGCAGGGAAAAAGTAAACCAGCAGTCTTTATTTCTTGGCTCAAAGGAAACGGAAATTATCGAGATGGAAATACCCGAGTGTGACAGGTGGACAAAAATAGAACAGCTTAGATATGAAAGGGAGGTGACAGGATTTTATCTTTCAGGGCATCCTCTGGATGCTTACAGGACCGAAATGGAAAACTTCTGCAATGTGACGATAACCGAACTTAATGAAGATATAATCAGGTACAAGGACAAGCCTGTCAAGTTTGCCGGCATGGTGATAGCAAAGGCTCACAAGACAACAAAAACAGGAAAGCCTTTCGGTATGTTTACATTGGAAGATTACACAGGCTCTGTTTCTATACCTCTTTTCTCTGAAGATTACCTGAAATTCAAGCATTTTATGGAGGAAGGCGAATTCCTGTTCATTAAAGGCAAAGTGCAGTCAAAATATTTTGATGAGAATCAGCTGGAAATCAAAATCGCCGGTATTACCCTGCTTTCAGAAACTATTGATAAATTCACACAGAGTATAAATATTAACCTGAACCTGTCAGAAATCAATAAAGATATTATAAAGAAATTCTCTGAAACGATAAAGACAAACAAGGGTAAATGCAGGCTGAGTTTTGTCGTAACTGACAATGAATACGGAAAAATTTCAATGCATACCAAGGAAGATAAGGTTAATAGTGCTAAATTTGTAGATGCACTGAAGTCAATACCTGAAATAAATTTTAAACTTGAATAATTATAAATAAATAATATTAATCAACTAAAAACTAAAAAATTATGGCTATAGAAATAACCGACTTGAATTTTGAAGAAATTGTATTGAAGTCAAACAAACTGGCTGTTGTTGATTTCTGGGCGGAATGGTGTGGCCCGTGCAAAATGATAGCTCCTGTCATCTCTGAACTTTCCGAGCAATATAAAGATAAGGCAGTCATCGGAAAGGTTGATGTTGACAATAATCCTGCCATCACTGCAAAATATGGGATACGCAGTATACCCACCCTGCTGTTCTTTAAAAACGGGCAGATCGTTGACAAGGTTGTCGGCGCTACCTCTAAACCCGGTATTGCAGCAAAAATAGATGCACAACTTTAGAAGTTTGGAGTTGGGAGTTTATAGGGTAATGTTTATTAAATACAATATTTTTTGTGCAGTTCGCTATTGACCAGAATAAAATACAGCAGTTCCACAATCTTGAGTTTATTGCAAGACAGGCTGTGGTTGGCTTTATCACGGGGCTTCATAAGAGCCCATTTCACGGCTTCTCTGTTGAATTTGCAGAGCACCGCCTATACAACACAGGTGAATCCGTAAAGCATGTGAACTGGAAACTGTACGGGAAAACAGACAGGCTGTATGTAAAACGTTTTGAAGAGGAGACAAACCTGAGATGCCAGATAATCATTGACAACTCTTCTTCAATGTATTTTCCTGTGAAAGACAACGTGTCGATAGACAATCCCAATAAGATCACTTTTTCAATATACTGCTCTGCCGCGTTGATGTACTTGCTGAAAAAACAGCGTGATGCTGTAGGATTAAGTGTCTTTTCCGATAAGATGGAACTGCATACTCACGCAAAGTCAAGTTCTGTCCACCACAAATACCTCTATTCCGAACTGGAAAAACTTCTGAAACCCGTTTCTGCCGATACCCGCAAAACGACTTTTGTGACAAAAGCCCTTCACGAAATTGCCGAGAGCATACACAAACGCTCGCTGGTAATAATTTTCAGCGACATGATGGAAAGTTCTGAAAATACTGAGGAGATATTCTCTGCTCTCCAGCACCTGAAGCACAACAAACACGAGGTGCTTTTATTTCATGTTACAGACAAACAGAAAGAGCTTGATTTTGAATTTGAAAACCGCCCCTATAAATTCATTGACATGGAAACAGGCGAAGAGCTGAGGCTTACCCCGAATGAAATCAAAGACAAATATATTACAGCAATTGCTGATTTTAAAAATAAACTGAAACTCCGCTGTGCCCAGTACAAAATTGACTTTATAGAAGCCGATATAAACAGAGGATTTAAAGAGGTGCTGTTGCCGTATCTTATCAAGAGGCAGAAGTTATTTTAAACTCCGAATTCCAAACTCCCAACTAATTTTAAGTTATCTTGACACAATAAACTTTTTCCACATCTTTCCTTCTGAAGTTGAGATATTAAGCAGATACATTCCTGCTCCTATATCGGAGATGTCGATTTTTAAATTGTTGTCATTACTGTAGGGAGAATATTGCCTGATAAGTGTTCCTGTCAGCGAATAAACTGAAATAGATTCTATTTTATTTGTCTGATTTTTCAGTGATATGTTCAGTTCCGAAGAAACAGGATTTGGGAACAGGTCAATGTTATTTTCATATTCCATGTCATTGATTTCTGTGGGGAAATCAGTGGTAGCGCTTACAATGTTCCATGTTGTGTCCGATACATCTGCAACAGATGAAGCCACATACATCCTGAATCTTCCGTCGGGCAGCCTTATTACATGAGGATCGTTTAAAGTAAGTGATGTAAATTGTGTAAAGTCTGTTGTTTGCAGCCTGGTGCCCGCATCCATTACGTAATTTATTCCATTAACAGTGGAAAAACTGTATATTTTATTGCCCCCTTTCATTGTATAAAGTCGGTATCCAAATTTCATTTTGGTTGCTTTGGGGTCAACATATGCATTTGATCCTCCTCCTGCCGCTATATCTCCAAGGGGATTATCACTGACAAAAGTAAACGATTGCCCGTTATCAGTTGATATTGCTATTCTGCAGTTGTTAGCTCCGAACATATCTCCTATATATATAAAGACTACCGAATCAGGTGAAAGAGTGAAGAAATCAAACACACCGCATGTATTATTATCTCCTGCCTGAAGTATATAACAATAGCCGGGGTCTTCTGTAAAGTTTATCCTGTCAGTAGATGTTGCACTTACCAGTGTGTCACCATTGAACCATAAGTTTTTGTATATGCTGTCATGCATATTAGCAATCTTCGGGCTATGCACGTATGAGGAATCGGAAATATTAGAAGGTGGAGGCTGGTTCTGGGGGTCGGAAAAGTTAAGCCCGTCATCACTTGTTGCATATTTGGAGCCTCCTCCCCCTCCTCCTTGATTGTCATAATACAGATAATAAATTTCTGTGCTGTCATCGTAAAAAATCCTTGGTATAGCTGCATTTTCAATTCTGAATCCTGAATCAGGATAAAAAGTAAGGTTCCATGACTGCGCATTAATACCTGATGCTAAAATAATGCCTGCAAAAACTGTGAGTAAATTTTTCATTTTCATGTCAATAAAATTTAGTTGGTTTGTATTAAAAATGATTTTTATATTGTTAATAATGTGACAAAGATAATATCTAAATTTTTTTTAGCAATTTTTTTAAAATATATCTTGAATTTGTTGAGAATACAGATATTGCCAATTTTTAAGTGACGACTAATTCAGCAACTTAACAATTTCGTCTTCGTCAATCAAGTTCATGCAGTTAAAGTGGCCTCTGGGGCATTTCTTAAACCCTAACTTGCTGCATGGGCGGCATGACAGAATATTTAATTCCACAATTCTGGATTTTTTTTCTTCCCCTTCGGGAAAATAAGGATACATGCCGAATGCAGGGACGGTACTTCCCCATACGGAAACAACTTCCTTACCGAAAGCAGCAGCTACATGCATCAATCCTGTATCATGTGTAATTATCTTTTCCGCCTGCCTGACAAGGGATGCGGACTGGTTTATGCTGTACAGACCACAGGCATTATAAATCTTTTCACCTGCTGCTTTTCTGATGGCTTCTGCCTTATCAAAATCGCCCTTATCTCCCAGCAGAACCACCGGTTTGTTGAGATTTGAACACAAAGGAATCAGCTTTTCCGGTGGCATTTGCTTTGTGTAGTGTTTCGCTCCGATTACTATACCTATATATCCGTTCCTGTGTGACTGTGGTAAAGTATTAATATCAACTTCTTCATGCGTAGGAATGAAATAATCCAACCCTTTATTATCTTTTTTTACACCAAAATATTCCAGAGTTTTAATGTATCTGTCCACAATATGAATATCAGGCAGGGTATTGATCTTAAAATTCACCAGCAGCCATTTCCTGAAATTCAATTTATTTACATTAAAATAAGGTTTGCGTAATTTCCATTTAACAGAAAGGGAGCGGATGTTTCTGTGCAAATCAATGATATAGTCAAAGTTTTCTTTTTTCAGTTCAGGGATAACTTCTTTAACGCCGGTTTTTATACAATGCAGTTTGTCGATATAAGGGTTTGCCTCCAGCAATGAAGAAAATCTTTCCTTTGTAAGAAAATGCAGTTCAATATCTTTCTTCTGTGTTTTAAGGCACCGTAACACAGGTGTTGTCAAAACAATGTCGCCTATTGAACTGAACCTTATTATTAATACTTTAATCAAAATATCAGATTAAAAAAATCAGAAAATAAAAAACCTCCTATAAAAATCAGGAGGCTCAAAATTAAGTAAATATTTAATACAATTCAGACATTAATTATGTCAGAGATTTGTTTCGTATGCCTAATTGGAATAATCGTAAGTTTCAAGTTTATATTCTATTGTGTTACTATTGGCATCAGTATAAGTTACCCAAAGTTCTTTGTTTGTCAGCCTGTTGATAGTATATTGTGTTACTGTGCCGACATTGTCAGTAGTGATTATTTTTTCTTTCTTTTTGTCAAAATCCCATGTTCCCGGAAAATTTGCTCCCCATGTAAGAGTGTATGTGTTGTCTTTTTTGAACTCAATAGTAATTCCGTTAAAAAGTGTTGTAGAATTACCATTTTGAGTGGCTGACTGCATTTTCCAATCATTAACAACTCTGGCTTTTTTGAATGCAAGGCTTAACATAGGCCCGTCATCATATTTTTTGCATCCTGAGAAGACAACAATGATCATCAATCCGAAAATTGTAAATTTCAATAAATCCCTCATCGTATTATATCTTTAAAATTATTATCAGGTATTATTCCGCAGCATAATGAATTTCTTCATTATTAATGGCTTCCTCCGTTTTAACCCATAGCTCTTTATTTGTAAGCCTTAATATCACCACGCTTGTTCTGTCGGCAGAACCTGTAAATGTTGTATAAAGTCTTTCCTTGTTGTCATCAAATTCCCATGTTCCTGTACAATTTGTATTAGTAGTCCATGTAAATGAACCATCTTTTTTATATTCTATGACAAGGTTTGGAAGGGAGCTTTGATAAGCAGTAGTGATATCAGCACCGCTTGCAACGTCTATAACTTTCTCAACTTTCCATTTACCAACCATTCTTCCTTTTTTTGATTTCAGGCTGAGAAGCGGGCCTTCATCATATTTTTTACATGTTGTCAGGGATGTGAATACAATTAAAAATATTATTGTTTTTACAATCCATGCCACAACTGCAATTTTAACAAGTCGTACAATATTTTTTTTCTGAAAAAATTTCTTCATGTTCATCAGGGTTAAATTTATGATTCAGACAAATATATGAAAACTACAACCTAAAAGTCAACTGTTTTACCATTTTATTTTTCCATTTCAGGAATGTGTTATCAATAATTTTTTTTCTCGCTTCTTCTACAAGCCAGATATAGAATCTCAGGTTATGGACAGAGGCTATCATGGAGGCAAGGCGTTCATCTGCAACAAAGAGGTGCCTTACGTAAGCTTTTGAGTATTGCTTGTCGACAAAAGACAGGTTGTCGTCGTCAAGAGGGGAGAAATCGTTTTTCCATTTCTCGTTTTTCATGTTAAGTATCCCTTTGCTTGTGAAGAGCATGCCGTTTCTGCCGTTTCTTGTTGGCATTACGCAATCGAACATGTCTATGCCGAGAGCAATGCATTCAAGAATATTGGCAGGGGTGCCGACACCCATAAGGTAGCGGGGTTTGTCTTCAGGCAGGATATTGCATACAAGCTCTGTCATTTCATACATTAGTTCAGCAGACTCGCCCACGGAAAGGCCTCCTATTGCATTGCCTTCGCAGTCAAGGGAAGAGATATATTCTGCGGAAATTTTTCTTAAATCCCTGTAAACGCTGCCCTGAACAATAGGAAATAAGGATTGTTTGTACCCGTATTTGCTTTCTGTGTTGTCGAAATGTTCTTTGCATGATTTGAGCCACTTGTGTGTCAGGTTCATTGAATCAAGTGCATAATCATATTCACACGGGAAAGGAGTGCATTCGTCAAAGGCCATGATAATATCGGCGCCTATTGTCCGCTGTATGTCAATCACATTTTCAGGGGTGAACTTATGCTTTGATCCGTCTATATGTGAATTAAAAGCAACTCCGGTTTTACTTATCTTTCTTTGCGATGCAAGGGAAAATACCTGGTAGCCGCCGCTGTCTGTCAGTATTGGCTTATCCCAGCCTATGAACTTGTGCAAGCCGCCTGCTTTTTCAATTATGTCCGTTCCGGGCCTTAGGTATAAATGATAGGTGTTGCCAAGAATGATCTGGGCTTTGATATCCTGTTTCAGTTCTCTCTGGTGGACAGCTTTAACAGTACCGGCAGTGCCTACAGGCATGAAGACAGGGGTTTGGATAATGCCGTGAGCTGTTTTTATTTTCCCCGCCCTGGCGGAAGAATTCTTGTCTTTATGTGATACTGAAAATTTCATCGTATAAATATAAAAAAAGCAGGCAAAAACTTACCTGCTTTTTTAAAA
>CAZSJF010000021.1:0-3644 GCA_964606705.1 uncultured Bacteroidales bacterium | reverse complement strand
GTGTTGGGTGTGTTTGGGGTTTGGGTTTATCTATTTTCAATATCCTTATTTATAAGCTTAATAAAGTATATTCCTTTATCAAATGCTGAAAGGTCAAGTTTTTTAGTAAACTTATCAGTAACCTTGGCAAGTCTTTCAGAATATATAAGCTGTCCGTGAATATTGAAAATAGATAAACTCAAATCATTAATATTTAATCCTTCAATTGATAAATAAAATACTCCGTTAGCAGGATTTGGGTATATTTTAATATAAGCATTATCCGATATGTCATTTATTCCGGTACTAACGGTTACGACTACTTCGTCAGCGTCAGTGCAACCGTTTGCACCAGTTACTGTTACAGTATAAGTAGTTGTAACTACAGGTGTAACTGTTATTGATAATGCAGTTTCGTCTGTATTCCACTCATAAGTGCCGCCGCCGGTTGCTGTTAAGGTTGCGCTGTTTCCTATAGTTATAGTCTGATCTATACCGGCATCAGCTGTTGGTATAGGAATAACAGTTACAATAACATTATCTGTGCCTGTACATGCACCATCGTCAATTGTTGCCATATATGTTGTAGTTGTTGCAGGGCTGGCAACAGGATTATATATGCTTGCATTACTCAGGCCTGCAGATGGAGCCCATGCATAGTTAATACCTCCGCTTGCCTGTAATGTTGTTGATGAGCCGCTGCATATAGTTACATCATCTCCTGCATTTACAACTATATCAATGCCTATAGAAACAGTTACTGAATCATTGTCAACACAGCCATATTGATCAGAAACAGTTACAATATATGTTGAATCAGCGCTGGGAGAAACAGTTATAGATTGAGTAGTAGCTCCTGTACTCCATTCATATTCTTCGCCGCCATTAGCACCAAGAATAGAACTGCCGCCGCTGCATATAGTAACATCATTACCTGCATCTGCTGTAGCCTGAGTAACTACAACGACTAACAGGTCTGCATCTGTGCATCCTACATGATCTTCGACAGTTATGGTATAAGTGGTTGTGCTGCCTGGTAAAACATTAATTGAAGATGTTGTCTCACCTGTGTTCCACTCATAGCTTCCATCGACACCTGCTCCTGAAGCTGTTAATGCAGCCATTGAGCCTTTACAGATTGTCTGGTCGATACCGGCATCTGCAGTTGGACCTTCGGTGAAGGATATATTAATTGTATCAACAGAAACATAACCATCATCATCGGTCATTTCTACCCAGACAGTCGTTTCTCCGATACCTATACCGGCAGAGTCAATAATGATAGCTTGTGTAATATCTCCTGTTGACCATGTATAATTTTCATGCCCGCTGCCTGCATCAAGTTCCACATCACTGCTTGCACAGATTTCTACATCCTCACCCAGAACACCTGTTTCAGGAATGAAAGAGGTCTTCCATATACCATTATTAGAGGTTCCGATAAAAATATCATTGATATTAAATACTATACTCATGTCTTCCATCCCTTTGTAGATACCTGTATTATCAAATTCTTTCCATGTATAGCAATTATCATTGCTGTAGTACATGCCCTGTCTTGTAGTTATATACCAGCATCCTTTATAATATTTTATATCACGTATACTGGTATTTTCAGGTAATCCTGTGGCAGGAATAGTTACCCATGTGTCTTCATTTAATGTTAACAAAGAATCTATATAATTATTATTCATTGTATAGAATTTTTTTGCAATAACAGGCCTGTTGCCGGGGCCTCCAAAGCCCATAACAACTTTTGACATACCGTTATTACCATAAGTGGTTTCAAGGTAACTGCCTCCCATAAAAGTATTATTTGTTAACTGGTCCCAGTTGTCTCCGTCATCGGTGGAAACATAACTTACATCATTCCACATGTTATCTCTGGCAAAGAGGAACAGGGAATCGCCTTTTCCGCTAAAACCTGATACCTGACTTATGTCAAGATCTGTAATAAATGAAGACATGTTTGTCCATGTATTTCCGCCGTCAGAAGACCTGAAATAAGCATTTTTTGTTTCATCATCATAACCATTACGGTCTGAAAAGAATTTCATAATAATGGTATTTCCGTTCCTGCCTGCAAACAGGCAATAGTTGGAATCGGGTGTTGTATTCATCTGTTCCCAGTTGGCACCGTTATCTTCTGATCTGAATAAATATAAATTTTCGTCAAACGGAGATAACTGAGATGTGAGATAAATAGTATCGCCGATGTTAAACATTTCTCTCACAAAACGGATGCCAAAAATACTATCCAGCCCGTAATTTGAATAGCTCCATGTTTCTCCTTCATCTGTTGATTTAATCACACCATACTGGCCCTGGAGGGTAAAAAAGTTATTATCCTTTATAAATAAACCTGAATTATCCCTGCCTAAAAAGCCTTCAGTTCCATTGTTCCATGTTAAGCCTGTATCAAGAGAGTAATAAATGTCGCCGATTACATTACCGCCGACAAAATCAGCTGATGAAAGTTGTGCAACAGAATACCCTTCCCTGAAAATAGGTATTGGAATACCGTGATCTGTAACTTCCACCCAGTTATTGCAATGGTCTGTTGAACGGTATAATTTAGCAGCCAAAGGAGCCATATATACAGTGCCAACAAATGCAACACTGTCAGTTGTATTTAATCCGCCAACCATACCTAATCCGACAGGATTTATGCCGTTTATTTTAGATTCCCATACCTGCAGATCAGGATCATACCTGTAAACATCATTATCTTTGTTATAATATATATATTTCCCATGGAATTCTCCTGTAAGTGATGAGCTATTGTCTATTTGAGACGTGCCGAGTCCGTCAAATTTAATATCGTGGACATTTATACCGTCTTTTGTATAAAATAAAGAATCATCTTTTAAATAGTACATGCTGTCATTGCTCAGATACGCAAACTCCACATTTTTATTGTTACTTTCTAAATATTTACCCTGAGTCCATGACGTACCATTAGAAGAATAATAAATGTATAAACTGTCTTGTCCCATGTCACCCCAGACTTGTATAATGGCAAATAATTTATTATTGGCAGAGCCTATTGATTGTATATTTGCATTATCAGGCAGGTCGCTGAATACTGCAGGACTCCAGCTATCTCCATTATCTGTCGACAAATAAATATCATTATCATCATCCATCAGGTACAGATTATTGTTAAATTTAACAATATTTTTTACCACGTTTGTTTGTTCGAGATCAGTGCTGGAATAAGCCCAACTTGCACCGTTGTCATTTGATTTAAATACACCGCCGTCAGTTGCCATGATATAAGAGGAACCTTTTTTCATTATTCCGTTGACATTATCACTTCCTTCAAACAGTTCATGGTCTAATTGCGACCACTGAGCATTTGCAAAAAAACAGCCGCTCAATATTAAACTCAATAGTAAATTTAATTTTTTCATAATAATTTGGGTTTAGTTAATTTTAAATTTTTGTTTGGGGACACAAATTTATAAAAATTTCCGAATTATTTTATAGTTCGGATTTATTTTGTAAATAAACCTGTTAGGTACTTAAAGTTTTTTTGGTAAAATATTAATATACAGGTAATTAATTTGCTATTAATAATAATTTTTATTTGCGATTTGCAAAAAATGCAAATTTTTTTAACCATTAATCGTTCGTAATAATTGAAAATTTGATACAAATAGTCA
>CAZSJF010000020.1:12020-16432 GCA_964606705.1 uncultured Bacteroidales bacterium | reverse complement strand
ATTTATACTGAAGGTATGGATATTGTCGTTACGCGTACAGAAGAAGATAAAGCTAAAGGTGGTCTTCTCCCCATTTGTTTTCCAAAATAAAAAATCACAAGTAAAGGTAGGCAATATGCCACCGAACAGCAAGCGCCAAATCGTTACCTTTGTTTACGCGCGACTTCAGTCGCGTGAAATAAAGATTTTGAATAACACTCGTCTGAAGATTTATCTGCCTTGGAAAACAAGCACGAACAGAAGAATTCCCTGCGGGGACCTGCGGGGATTTTTTTATTTAAAATGAATTTGTGAAAAATAATAAGAAATTTTATTTTTACACTATAGAAAAGTATGGCTATAAAGAAGTTGTGTGGCATTTTAACGAAAGACAGCATTCTTTAATATAAATTTATACTATGATGGACAAAATAAGTGAATTAGCTCAACCTGAACTGAAATCTCTGATTAAAAAAATTATAATCAGGTTTTCATTGGTTCCGATAGTTCTTGTACTTTTTATTCTTATACCGGCAGGAACAATAAATTATTGGCAGGTTTATTTCTATATTACAATACTTGTTGTTCCTATGATTTTTGTTCTATTTTACTTTTTGAGAAATGATCCAATGTTTTTAGAACGCAGGACAAGAGCAAAAGAGAAGGAAAAAGAGCAAATTATAATTCAAATTGTTTTCTTTTTTATTTTTTTATCAGGTTTCGTTATTCCTGGATTTGATAAGCGTTTTGGGTGGTCAGACGTTCCGATTTATTTGGTTATTATAGCAGACATTGTTATTTTACTTGGATATCTTTTAATCTTTTTTGTTTTTAAACAAAACAGTTATGCCTCAAGAGTTGTTGAAGTAGAAAAAAATCAAAAAGTAATTTCCACAGGTCTTTATGGTTTTGTGCGACATCCTATGTATACAGGTGTTATTATAATGTATATGCCAACACCGATTGCTTTAGGTTCATATTGGGGATTAATCCCAATGACTACTATTCCGTTAGCAATAGTATTTAGGATATTAAATGAAGAAAAAGTATTATGTAACAATTTACCAGGCTATAAAGATTATTGTCAAAAGACAAAATACAGATTGATTCCTTATTTATGGTAATAAGAAGTATATTAATTATTGAAAATTTGATTATTAATAGGAAAACACCACATAAAAAAGTGTTTGCGCCTTTGACGGATATCAATCTTTAAATTTTTTATCAAAACCATATTTGTAAAAATAATTTTTATCTTTACCTCACATTATTTATTAAAAAATGAAAAAGTATCTAACAATATTTTCAATCGCAATAACAGCATGTGGTTTTCTGTCTGTTGTAAACATCAAAGAGAAGAGTGACAATCCGAACTCATGTGAATTTATCTTCGACATGGTGTGCCACACTCCCGGCGAACCTTTAACAGTATCTTCGTTCAACGATCCCGAAAAGCTTATAGAATACGGATACAACGGGCAGGCTGTTGCCAAGTTCAGTTTCATACATTCAGCACTCACTTTTGATAAATTAAATCCAGATATTTTTCCGGAAGGCTCTGAAGAAAGAAAATGGGTGCTGAACAGGATGAAAAGCTACCAGGAAGAGATAAAAGCTATCAAAAAAACAGGCCTGAAAGTGTATTGTTTCATGGATATCATTGTCCTGCCAAAAAAACTTGTGGAGTTATACAAAGACGAGATCTGCAACAAGGACGGGAAGATAACTTTTCTGAAGCCTAAAACCGTTGAAATACACCGCATAATGCTTGATGAACTGTTCGAGCGTTTTCCTGACATAGACGGACTGATAATAAGAACAGGGGAAAATTATTTAATGGATGTCCCATATCACACAGGCAACAGCGCCATCACCGACAAGCAGAAAAGCCATATCATACTGATAAATCTGCTGAGGGAAGAAGTGTGCGAAAAGATGAACAAACTTGTATTTTACCGCACATGGTCGTTTGACGGGTTTCACACTGACCCTGCATATTACTTAAGTGTCACCGACAGCATAAAGCCGCATAAAAACCTTGTCTTTTCAATAAAGCACACCAACGGGGATTTCTGGAGGACCTTCCCTTTCAACAAAACGCTGACGACAGGCAAACACCAGCAGATAGTCGAGGTCCAGTGCCAGCGGGAATATGAGGGTAAGGGTTCGCATCCTGATTATATTGCAAAAAGTGTGATAGAAGGATTTGAGGAATACGACAGCCTTACTTTTCCCAAGTGCCTTAACGACATAAAAAATCACCCTACTTTCAAGGGTATATGGACATGGTCGCGCGGCGGCGGGTGGTACGGCCCGTATATCACCAACGAGCTGTGGTGCGACCTGAATGCATTTGTATTATGCAAGTGGGCGCAGAATATAAACCGCACCGAAGAAGATATCTTCAACGAATACATGGACAGGATGGGGTTGAAAGGAGAGAGCCGCAGCAATTTCAGAAAATTATGCCTGCTGTCGCCGAAAGGAATATTAAGAGGGCATTATACAAACCGTTATCCTGTAAACATAATGTTTTTGTGGACAAGAGATCATTATCTCGGAGGTCCGGAAAGTTACTGCCTGAAAGGCACCGTGGAAAAATTGTACAAATACAACAAGATACAGGTTGCCCTTGATGAAAAAGCTGAAGCTGTGAAAATATGGGAAGAAATTGCAAGGTTATCAGAAAACATTGAAGTTCCAAATAAAGAGACTGAGAACTATATAAGAGTATCTTCAAAATACGGTTATTACCTGTACTCTATTATATATGAAGGATGGGTTGTAATGCTTGAAGGGTATAAGGGCGACCAGACAGGCACATATAACAAAGAGGCAATAATCAATGCAATAAAAAAATATGACGAGCTGTGGAAGGGATTCGAGAACCTGAAGAACACAGAACCTTCATGCGCCACATTGTACATCCCTTATGATGCACCTGAATGGCACTGGTATGAAAAGCCCACGTTCGGAATGAAAAAAACAGTAGACAAGTACAGGGAAATGTTTATGTGATTTTTTCTGATGCTCTGAAAAATTATAATATGAAAAATATATTTTATTTATTGTTTGTTGCTATTATTTTTGCTTCGTGTATTGAAAACCATCAGAAAAATAAAACCGGAATGGAAGACAAAAACACCAAAGAAAATACGCATGGGGTTTCAGTTTTAATTTTAGGCACCATACAGGATGGCGGCTCGCCCCACCCGGGATGTAATAAGAGTTGCTGTAAAGATCTGTTCGATAATCCCGACAAGAGCAGGAAAGTTGTCTCGTTAGGTATTATAGATCATGACAATAACCTGAAATATCTTTTTGAAGCCACACCTGACATGCCCGGACAAATGAAAATGCTGAAAAAATCAGGCAAAGAAAGTGAAAAAGAGATGCCCGACGGCATCTTTCTGACACATGCCCATACAGGACATTATACAGGACTTATGTATCTTGGCAAAGAAGCAATGGACACAAAGAATATGCCTGTTTATACTATGCCCAGGATGAAAAAATTTCTGGAGAACAATGGCCCTTGGGACCAATTGGTGAATAACAAAAACATAGTATTAAATCCTTTAACTGATGATCAAAAAGTTAAACTGACTTCAAATATTACAGTTACGCCTATAACCGTACCTCACCGTGATGAATATTCTGAAACCGTTGGTTTTATTATTGAAGGCCCGTCTAAAAAAGTTCTTTTCATCCCCGATGTGGACAAATGGGAAAAATGGGATAAGAATATTATTGATGTCATAGCGGGGGTGGATTTTGCTTTCATTGACGGCACATTTTATGACGGGGAAGAAATAAACAAACAGAATATTGCTGAAATTCCCCATCCGTTTATTATTGAAAGTATGAATTTGTTTAAGGAGCTTCCGCCAAAGGAAAAAAATAAAATCTATTTTATACATCTTAACCATACAAATCCGGCTTTGGATCCAGCAAGCAAACAATCAAAAACCATAATAAAAAACGGATTTCATGTTGCCCGTATGAATCAAATCATAAAATTATAAATACCACTGCCGACAGCATGCCTGATAAGAAAAAACTCAAATAATATGAAAACGATTTTTTTCAGAACAATTTTAGTTTTAATGGTGTTAATTAATACCATTAGTATTTATTGCCAGACAAACTGGACAAAATATTCCGGCAATCCGGTTCTCACAAAAGGGCCTGATAATTTTGATTTAATTGCAATAGGACAGCCGACAGCATTATTTGAAAATGACACTATTAAAATGTGGTATGCAGGAGCCGGTGCTGATATGAAATGCAGAATCTGTTATGCCTATTCAACAGACGGCGTCAACTGGGTTAAGCATCCGAATCCTGTCATTGATGTGGGCTCTCAGGGAGAATGGGATCGCGGCTGTCCTATTGCAATTAAATCAAAAACCCACCCAAACACACCCAACACA
>CAZSJF010000020.1:0-12010 GCA_964606705.1 uncultured Bacteroidales bacterium | reverse complement strand
TGTGTTGGGTGTGTTTGGTTGGGGTTTTCAGGGAGAATGGGATCGCGGCTGGCTGGATACTCCTGAAATTGTTAAAGACAACACGGGGTATAAAATGTATTATTACGGCGATACAATAAAGCAGTTTGCATCTATCAGTTCGGCAATCGGAGTTGCAGTATCCGGCGACGGCATTAACTGGACCAAATGTCCCGATAATCCTATATTAACCAGGGGTGATTCAGGAAACTGGGATGGCAACTGGGTTGAGTCGCCTGCTGTTATATTCGATACAGTTACAGAAGAATATAAAATGTGGTTTAACGGTGTTGATACAACAACATGGAAAATCCAGATAGGTTTAGCAACATCAGATGACGGAATCAACTGGACTAAATATAATGATAATCCGGTTGTATCAACAGGCAACTGGGGTGGATATGATGATATATGGCTGGGGACACCAACGGTTATAAAGTCAGACAGCATATATGAAATGTGGTACTCTGCAACAAGTACAAATAGTTATAATCCGGAAACCAAAAGTTTTGACACGATAAATATCTGTTATGCTACCTCTGCAGATGGTATCAGCTGGACAAAATATCAGGACAATCCGCTTTTCAATACTTTTACAACGCCTTATGACTCGCTGGTTGACAGGGGCGGCCCATGGGCACCATGTGTTATTTATAATTACAATATACAAAATTATATGATGTGGTTTGAAGCCCACGGAGTAAATTCAAATTATACCTTCTCGTTTGCATCTGCCCCAAAGACAAACACAGGTGTTGATGAATTATACCAAAATAGTCCTGATTTAATCATATCTTCCAGCCCTTTTAACGGATACATTATTATTAAATCAAATGAAGAGCTGGAAAATGCGGTTTTGGTTATCTATAATTTATCAGGCCAAATTGTCTTTAGCCGGTACAATATTTATTCTGATGAGATTAAAATTGACAGAAATAACCTGAAGAGCGGAATGTATATTGTTCAATTAATAAATACAAAAAAATCAAAAACCGGAAAATTTATTGTTGATTAATAAACTTGTATTATATGATAAAAAAAAGTAAAATTGTACTGACTTCTAAAAAAATAAGGAGAATTTATGAAAAAACAAATTTTTATTTTTGCCTTGCTGGCAGTGACATTGACTGTTTTTTCCCAAACAGCTGTTGATTTCACACTGACGGATTGCAGTAGTAATTCGCGACATTTATACTCAATTCTTGACCAGGGAAAGATTGTTATTCTCATCTATGAACATGAATGTTCCTCCTGCACTCAGGGCACTGCTAATGTTACTTCTGTTCTGAACACCAATTATCCCGGAGACACCAACATAATGGTAATGTATCTTGATAACGGCGGTAATAGTTGTTCTACAACTGCGGGCTGGATCAGCACCAATAATTTTGTAGCAGGCCCTTATTTTGAATATTCTTCTAATAATTCTTCGCCTTATGGTAGCGGTATGCCTGTTGTAGTAGTGGCCTCAGGAAGTGATCATATGACTTTTTTGACAGCTCTGGGTGTCGCTTATACAGATACCGCAACTGTTCATAATGCAATTAAGTCTGCATATACTCATTTATCGGGAATAGAATCCATGGAAATTTCAGATATTTCATTTAATATTTATCCCAATCCCGCCAATGATAACATAACTATTGTCTATAAAAATAATAATCTCAAAAAGGCAATTGCAGAAATTTATGATATGCAGGGTAGGTTATTTTTTTCAGCAGAAATAAATAAACAAATTACGAATATTAATATTTCTGGATTTTTCAAAGGTATATATCTACTGAAACTTACGAGTGATAATGGGATTTACTTTGAGAAAGTGATTGTGCAGTAAATTATCCCGCCAAATCAGTATGATCTATCTTATTTTTGATTTAACGGTTGTTTCTGTTATTTTCTGTTTTTTTCCAAATTTTATTAAAGGTATCTTTCTTTATAAGCGGCAACTCTCTTCTTGGCCCCCATGCTTTCTTAAACAGTTTGCCGATAAGGATATTTCTCAATCTTTCCCCACCAAAATTCATAAGCTTTCTGTTAAGCATAATTTTCTTCCATACAAACATTGCAAACCTGTCGGACTTTTTTTCACCACTCTTTACAAAATCATTCCTGTTGTATAAAAGCAGCTTATGCAGGTCTATATGCAAGGGGCAGTTTTCCGTACATCTTCCGCAAAGAGAACATGCAAAACTGAGGTGGTTGTAGTCTTCAATACTTTTCAGGTATGGAGTTATTATAGAGCCGACAGGGCCGCTGTATGTTGACTTATAAGTATGCCCGCCGATAGTTTTATAAACAGGGCAGTAGTTGAGGCATGCCCCACACCTTATACACGTTAGGGCATTTCTCTGGTTAACTTTTTCAAGAACATTTGTTCTTTTATTGTCAAGCAGAACGACATACATTTCTTCAGGGCCGTCTTTTTCGTTTTCCTGCCTTGGACCCGTCATAATTGTACTGTATGCTGTTATCTTCTGTCCTGTACCATGAGAGCCAAGCAACGGCCAGAACAGATCCAGGTCGGCAACCGAGGGTATCAGCCTTTCAATACCCGCGATAACGATAAGTAATTTGGGGAAAGATACGGTCATCAAAGCATTTCCTTCGTTTTCGGTCAAAGCAATACCACCCACATCTGCTATTACAAAATTAGCACCCGTCACGCCAACATCAGCTGAAGTAAATTTATCCCTGAGCAGCTTTCTTACAAACCCGGTTATTTCCTCAGGAGTGCTGTTTGCCGGCATGTCGAATTTTTTATTGAAAAGTTCCGCAATATCCTCTTTGGATTTATGCATAACAGGGGTTATGATATGGTATGGTTTTTCACCTGCAATCTGAACTATAAATTCGCCCAGATCTGTTTCGACAACATTTATTGCGTTTTTCCCAAGATGTTCGTTAAGTTCTATTTCTTCCGTTATCATGGATTTAGACTTAACTGTATTTTTCACATCATATTTTGTGAGAATGGAAAGTATTTCTTTTATCGCTTCGCCGGCATCCTGTGCCCATATAAGCCTTCCCCCGTTATTAATAAAATTAAATTCAAATTCCGTCAGATATTTATCAAGTTCGTTAACCACCCTGCTTTTAATATTGGCAGCACGCTTTCTTGCTTTGTCTAAATCTTTATACTGTTGCTTCCCTCTCTGTACAGCCTCTTCATACCTGGAAATATTATATTTCAATATTCCCCTGTGATTTCTATCAAAAGCTTTTATTTCTGAATCTTTTAAAAAATCTCTGTAAACTTCTGACATCCTTAATTACTTTTTATATTTTATTTACTCTGATTTCGTGCCTACCCCCTTCAAATCCGGTGTTAAAGAAAATTTTCACCATTTCAACAGCCTCTTTATAATCAACAAACCAACCTGGTAATACAATTACATTGGCGTTATTATGCAATCTGGCAAATTTTGATATTTCCCTGTTCCAACACAAAGCCGCTCTTATTTTTTTATGTTTATTTGCAGCCATGGCCATACCGTTACCTGTACCACATATCAATATACCTTTTTTGCTTTCGTTTTTTTCCAATATCCCCGCCATCTTATGTGCTATATCGGGATAATTCATGCTTTCTTCCGAAAAAGTACCAATATCCTCTATTTTATAATTTTCAGTCAATAATTCTTTTTTAATATATTCCTTAAGTTTAAACCCGGCATGATCACTTCCTATAATTATTTCCATACCTTTATCCATTTCTTATATTAAATTCAACTACAAATATATCTATCTGTTAAATATAATACACAATGAATTACAATATTAATAACAATAAATTGTTAACATCCGTGTTAATATCTTAAAATCTTTGTATAAGATTTTTTACTTTATAAAAATAAATATTCTCTTAGTTTAAATTTTGATATTTTGCAAATCTTTTTTATATCCTTTTTTCAAGAAAGAACAAACATTATTTATCCTGATTTTATCTTATCTATTTTTCAACATTTATCTTATTAACATATTGTTTATTATTATATAACTACATAAAAATCAATAACATATTTAAGGTATAATTATTATAATAATGTTAATAATCATTAATAAATGAAAAAAACAAGTGTATTAATAAATAGATTTACACCATATTAACAATACATTAACATAATAAAAAATAAATTATTTTAAATATATATAATTGTAAGAGTTGTTGATATTAAAATCCGGAAAAAATCATTATATATTTCGTAATATTGAATTACTTTTGAAACATGAAAAAATTATATCAATATGATTGGCGATAAGGAGTTCTATAAAAAAGAAATATCCGCTTTAAAAAGAGAAAAAAATGCTGTAATACTGGCTCATTACTACCAGGTTCCCGAAATACAGGATATAGCTGATTTTATTGGTGACAGTTTTGCTTTATCTCAAAAAGCATTTAATATAAAACAGGATATTATAATTTTTGCCGGGGTGAAATTTATGGCTGAAACAGCGAAAATTATTAATCCTGACAAAAAAGTAATCTTACCTGATATGGAAGCAGGGTGCTCTTTAGCGGATTCTTGTACTTATGAAGATTTAAAAAATTTTAAAAGCAAACATACCAAGCATGTTATTATATCTTATATAAACTGCTCTTCTGAGGTTAAAACCTTATCAGATGTAATATGCACTTCAGGTAATGCTGTCAGGATAGTTGAAAGTTTTCCGAAAGAGCAGAAAATAATTTTTATTCCTGATAAGAATCTCGGTAATTATATAAATAGTATTACCGGGAGGAATATGGTTTTATGGAACGGGACATGCAAGATACACGATATACTGACAGCAGAAAGAGTGATAAAATTAAAAACAGAGCATACCGGTGCTAAACTTATAGCTCATCCTGAATGTAATTCGGCTGTACTTAAGATTGCAGATTTTATAGGTTCTACAGCAGCCATGCTTGATTTTACAAGGAAAGATAAAACTAAAAAATATATTGTAGCAACAGAAACAGGCATTCTGCATCAGATGAAAAAAGAATCACCCGATAAGGAATTTATTATAGTTCCTGTTGATGAAACCTGTGCATGCAATGATTGTGAATACATGAAACGCATCACACTTGAGAAAATATATAATTCTTTAAAAGAAGAACAACCCGAAATTATTTTATCCGCTGATATAATTGAAAAAGCGAAAAAACCTATTATGAAAATGATAGAAATATGTAAGTGAGAATTATATTACTGTAAAGGGGTTATGTTTAAACCCTCAGAAGTAAAAGTTTTACTAACACCCTCATTATCTGAATAAGCTATATATACTTTTAACTCATCATTATTTTTAAGGAACTCTTTTGTTTTTTCAATTCCCATCACCATAAAGGCTGTGGCATAAGCATCGGCAACTATACAATTGTCGGCAAAAACAGATACACTTAAAGTGTTGTGTGTGACAGGATAACCTGTTTCCGGGTTTATAATATGTACATAACAAGCTCCGTCTTCGGTACAGAAGTTTTTATAATTTCCTGAAGTTGAAAGGCATTTATCTGTAATTTCTGTGGTGGCTATTACTTCCATCTGGGTTTTATTATATACAGGCTTTTCTATACCCACTTTCCAGAGTTTGTCATTAGTAGTTTTACCGGCAGCCTTTATATTTCCTCCTATTTCTATGAGATAACTATCTATCCCCTTGTTGTTCAGAAAATAAGATATAATATCAACAGAATAGCCTTGTTTTATTGCACTAAAATCGAGTTTCACACGGGGATCTTTTTTTACAACTTTATTGTTTTTAAGCCCTACCAAACCATATCCTGTAAAATTTTTAATACTATCTATTTTTGAGCTGTCAACAATGGTATTATTATGCAGGCTGCAACCCCATATATCAACCAGGGGTTTTACGGTTATGTCAAAAGCACCATTGGTTGCCATTGATATATTTATTGCAATATTAAATATGTCAGTAAAAATTTTATCTGTCACCACCGTAGTGTCATTGTTGTTTATCCGTGAAATAACGGAGTTTTGTAAATAAACAGAAGCAGACTTATCGATCTCATTTAATATGGAATCCACCTCGCTTTTATAAACAACACCATCTTTGTCATAATAAGAAATGGAATAAGTTGTTCCTTGTGTAAAGCCTGTAAACTGGATAAAAACAGGTTTTTTTTCAGTACAGGAGCAGGCAGCCAGTATAAATATGAAAATAAACAGTTTTTTCATTTACATTAAATTAAATTTATATGTTTTTGAAAATTTTATCTGTGCTTTGATATAGGGAGTCATGCCTTTATTTATCTTTTTTTTCACCTGTTTTGTCAGTTTGTTGAATTTCTTTTTCTCTTCCGGCCTCAAGTCTTTTTCCCTTATTTTAGCTATTTTCAGGATTTCAACATATTCATTTTCAGCAACGGATTTGTAAACATTAAAAAAAGCGATAGCAGATTCCTTAAGGTATGTCTCCCCGTTAAAAGGCGTTAAACTTGAGATATAATTTATAGAACTATTTACCTGCGTGATAAAATCACTGTATGTACTGTCAAGTTTAGGCGTAATATGCCTGTCAATCATCTTGATAAGCCCGTTCTCTTTTTCCACTATAATATCATGCTGATTTGTGATACAGATATTATATTTTTGGGCATCTTTAGAATTCTGGGCTTTCAGGCATAAGAAAACAAACAAACACAATATAAACAACCCTGCTTTTTTCATCTTTGTTGGATTTAGGACGTAAATATATGCAAAATCTTTGATAATGCAAGTATCGGCACATTTCGGCTCCGCTCAATGTGCTATTTGTAAAAAATCCATAACTTTGTTTAAAAAAATCAAAATATTATATATGAAAACTATTAAAATATTTTTTTATCTTTTTGTTATATCGCTTGCATTGATTATGAATTCATGCGGCAAAGATGACGATACAATCCCTGCCTCACAGACCATAGTGACATCAGATACCTCTGAATATAACGGCACTCTGGATGTTAGGGTTTATTATTATAGTGCGGGAAATGTGTATTCGTGCGGTTCGGGGGTAGATGTGTATCTGTATGTTTCCTACCAGGATATACAAAACAACCTTTACATTTATAAGCTGACGACAAATTCTTCCGGGAGTGCTGACTTCGGTTATATCCTCTTCGGTAACTATTATGTAAGAGCCGCAGGAACGATCAGCAGTGTTACATATGAAGGCATTAATGTGGTTCAGGTGCGCTCCAGAAGGGATGAGGTGCTAAATTTAACGATGTATCAGATATAAAATATGACAGGTATTGCTGATATTGAAGTCACTTCGCCTGTCGGCTCATTCGAGTCGCTGAAAGCTGCTATAGACAGCGGTGCAGGTTCGGTTTATTTTGGCATAGAACATCTTAACATGCGTGCCCGCTCGTCGAACAATTTTACCATTGAAGATTTGTCTAAAATAGCGAAGATATGCAGAGAGGAAAATATACATTCCTATATCACACTCAACACTGTTATTTATGATGAAGACCTTCCTCTGATGAAATCCATAGTTGATGCTGCGAAAAAAAACGGCATCAGCGCAGTCATTACTTCCGACCTTTCAGTTATAGAATACGCAAATTCTATGGGAATGGAGGTTCATCTCTCAACACAGTGCAATGTAACTAATATTGAAGCTGTCAGATTTTTTTCCCGTTATGCTGATGTTATCATCCTTGCGCGTGAGCTGAGCCTTAAACAGGTTGCAGATATTGTTAAACGTATTCACAAGGAAAAGATCAAAGGACCTTCAGGAAACCTTGTCAGGATAGAGATTTTTGCACACGGTGCATTATGTATGGCTGTTTCGGGAAAGTGTTACCTCAGCCTTGACAACATGAATTACTCTGCAAACAGGGGCGCATGCCTGCAGATGTGCAGGAGGGCATATATCGTTACAGATAAGGATGAAGGCTATCAGCTGGAGATAGACAGGGAATATATAATGTCGCCGAAAGACCTTTGTACAATAGGATTTCTGGATAAAATACTGAAGGCAGGGGTCAGCATTCTCAAGATCGAAGGCAGGGGCCGCTCGCCGGAATACGTAAAAACAACCACACAGTGTTATAAGGAAGCAGTAAAAGCTTGCCTGGAAGGTACTTATACAAAAGAAAAAGTACAAAAATGGACAGAAAAACTTGGCACGGTATATAACCGTGGGTTCTGGGATGGATATTATCTGGGAAAGAAGCTAGGGGAGTGGTCGGAAAAATATGGTTCGCAGGCAACGAGAAAAAAAGTGTATGTGGCGAAATGCACCAATTACTTTTCGGATATAATGATTGCGGAATTTAAGATAGAAACAGGCGAACTGGCACCCAGAAACGAAATCCTTATAAGCGGCCCTACAACAGGAGTCGTAGAAACAACGGTTAAAGAGATCCGCGTGAATCTTAAAAACGTCAGCAAAGCGTGTAAAGGAGAAAGTTGTTCCATACCCGTGCCGCAGTTAATCCGCAGGTCAGACAAGTTATACAAACTTGTTGATGCTGAATCTGAATGATAATATATTTTCACCTTATACTATTTAAAATATTGAAGTCAGCAGTATCAAAACAGACATCAGTGAAAAATAAATGATGTAATAAACGTTTTCTTTTACTAGTGTTTTCATGGCTTTTGGTTTTTTTATGGGTTTATAAATATTTTTTGTCTTTCATAAATAATACACATCATGTTTTTATTACCCTTATATTAAATGATAATATTTTTTCACTTTCTGCTATTTAAAGTATTATTGTCAATATTATCAGAGCAGACATCAGTGAAAAATAAATGATGTAATAAATGTTTTCTCTTACTAGTGTTTTCATGGCTTTTAATTTTTTTATGTTTAACAGATTAATTTATATTAAAGATAACGACAAAACTCATTGATATCAATAGCGAATAGGTGAACGGCGGCATTTGATGGATTAAAGGATTATAAAAAAGGGTATCCGGTTTTGGGGTGTGATTTTTTTCAGGGCTTAATTATCCCAATCAGATACAATATTGTATTATTGCAGTATTAAATAAAGTATTGTGAAACACTATCTGTATAATCCTGATTTACCAATTATAAAACCGGGATGGAAAGGCAATCTGCTTATTGATGGTAAATTCGTAAACAATACTGCTATTAAAAAGCCGTCTTTTCTGAGCATTCTGAAATGGAAGATGGGTGAAGGCCCGAAGAGGGAAGAAAAAAAAGATACATTCCGTCTTAAAGTCATTCAAAACAGCAGTTTTATTGATTCCCGTGATGATGTAATTGTATGGCTGGGGCATTCGTTTTTTTTAATACGTATAAGTGGTGTTACATTTATCACAGACCCCTGTTTTACAGACATGTTTTTTATAAAACGCCTTGCATCTCTGCCTTGTGCGGCTGAAAAGCTGAAAGGCGTTGATTATCTGCTTATTTCACATAATCACAGGGACCATGCTGACAAGAAATCTATAAAAAATATTTTAAAAAATAATCCAAATTCAAAGACAATAGTGCCATTAAAAACGGGTGGGATTTTAAATAAGTTCACAAAGAATATAATTGAAATGGGGTGGTATCAGAAATACCAGGCCGGAAACACCGAAGTATATTTTCTGCCGGCAAGACACTGGACAAAACGCGGCTTAGGGGATTATAATAAATCACTGTGGGGCAGTTTCTTGCTGAAAGGCAAGGGCAAAGTAATATATTTTGCAGGCGATACCGGGTGGGATTCTCATTTTGAAGAGGCAGCAAAACTTTTCCCGCAAATAGACTATGCCATCCTTCCCATTGGTGCATACCAGCCGCAGTGGCTTATGAAACAGGCACATATTTCGCCTGCAGAAGTTGTTGAAGCATCAAAATCATTGAATGCAAAGAATACAATACCAATGCATTACGGCACATATAAATTAAGCGACGAGCCTGTCGGCGAGCCGGTGAAAAAATTCACAGAACTGTGTGCGGAAAATAATGTCATGGCAATAATACCTGATATAGGGCAGGAGATAAAAATATGATATCTTAATTTACAGAGCTGCTTATTATTTTAATAAAGTGACAGATCCTTGTTTAATATGCCTGTTCCCCGGATCCTCGAATATTTCATAATATATCATCCATGAATATACGCCTAATATACAGTTGATATCATTATTATTACCTTTCCATTTATCATTAATGTCCTTTGTTTCAAAAATTATCTGTCCCCACCTGTCAAATATATACATCTCAAAGTATGTTATGCCGATAGAAAATATTTCAAAATAATCATTATGTCCGTCACCGTCAGGAGTTATCGCATTTGGCACCCATATAACAGAAGGGCATTGGTATATCTCAACAGAATCAATATCTGAACAATTACTGGTGTCGGCAACTTCAACCCAGTATATCCCGCCTGTAGTTATTTCATAAGTCTTGCCGGTGCTTCCGTCCTGCCATTGATAACTGGCAAAACCGGAATCAGGGCTCAGGGTTATTTTATTGTCACACAAAGTCTGATCACTGCCGAGGTCAACATCAGGCGGCGGGTTAATAATAATACCGGCTGAATCTGTACCGGAACACCCGTTATTGTCGGTTACTTTAATCCAGTATATGCCATCGGAACTCACGGTAAAAGTTTGTTCAGTATCTCCATTCTGCCATAAATAAGTGGCATAACCACTTCCTGCATCAAGGATGTAAGATATTTTACAAACAGAAGTATCAGGACCCAGATATACTGAAGGCAAAAGATTAACTGTCAGTTGTATGGTGTCATTCCCCTTACAACCGGAAGAATCTGTTGCCTCAACAGAATATAACCCTGTTGTGGTTGCGGTATATACCTGATTTGTGTTCCCGTCCTGCCATAAATAACTTACAAATTCAGAACCTGCATCAAGTACAGAAAAAGTATCTTCACAAATAGCTGTATCATCACCCAAGTCAACAACAGGTATGTGCAACAATGTCAGATCAACTGTATCAGATGCCAGGCAGCCGTTGCTGTCAGAGACCTCAACCCAGTATGATCCGGTTGAAGTGGCGCTGAAGACATCCTGTGTAGATCCGTCCTGCCAGTAATAACCTGAAAAACCTGTTCCGGCATTAAGCAGATAAGACAACCCACAACTTGCAGTATCCGGCCCTAAGTCAACAAAAGGCAGAGGGTTAACTGTCAATATTACAGAATCCCTGGCTGTGTTCATGGCGGTATCGGAAACCTCAACCCAGTATAATCCGGATGTATCGGCAGTATAAGTCTGGTCAGTGCTTCCATCCTGCCACATATATGTATTATATCCTGCGCCGGGGTCAAAAATAACTGAATCACCCTGACAGATGGAAGTATCATTGCCTATATCAATAATAATGACAGGAGTAATGGTCAGAATAATCGTATCATAACCGGAGCAGCTGCCATCATTGACCTCAACCCAGTATGTGCCGGAATTTTTTACCAATATGCTTTGCCCGGTGTTTCCATTATCCCACAGATATGAAATGAATCCTGCTCCGGCATCAAACATTATAGAATCGCCTTGTGTGATACTTGTATCCGGCCCTAAATCAACATCGGGTGAGGGAAAAACACCAAGTATGGCAAAATCCACGGTATCCGTTTCACAGGCATTGCTTACAGCACATTTGTAATTACCCTGGGTAGAGAGAGAAACAGGGCATACAGTATAAAAACTATCTACAGCACCAACAATAATATTTCCATCGAAGAACCACTGGTAAGAAATAGCCGGGGTACCTTGTACTTGAGTAATAAATGTTATGCTGTCATTTTCGCAGGCAAAGGAACCCGGTATTGTAGTATCGCTTATTGCTTTCAGGTAACAGTCATAAAACAAAGCTGCATAAGCATCCCTTAGTCCCACGCCGCCTATATAATTTTCCTGATGGGCACCTGCAGAAGCGATGTTATCCGTACTTCCTGTTACACCTGTAATAGCAAAATATTCATAATCATTATTTACATTTACACCTATTCCTCCCCATGAGTCGCTCCCTGACCCGCCAACCACCCCCAAACACACCCAACACA
>CAZSJF010000019.1:4627-16653 GCA_964606705.1 uncultured Bacteroidales bacterium | reverse complement strand
AACTTACGGGTTAACCCGTAAGTTGCGGATAATAAAGACAACGGCAAACCGTTCAAACAATAAAAGAAACAATCCAGTAAATAAAAGCGGACAGAATAATTACAGAAGGAATTGTTACAAGCCATGCAATAATAATGTTTCCTGCAAGTTTCCATTTTACCGCACTGGCTCTTTTTGTAACACCTACACCCATAATCGCACCGGTAATTGTATGAGTAGTACTCACAGGTATTCCGGCAAAAGTAACCCCGAACAAAGTAATTGCACCTGCTGTTTCGGCACAGAAGCCCCCGATAGGCTTAAGGTGTATCAGACCCTGACCAAGAGTTCTAATAATTTTCCATGCGCCAAAGAGTGTCCCTAAGGCAATGGCAGACTGTGCAGTAATTACAACCCACAAAGGCACATAAAATTCAGAGCCAAGATAACCCGTGCTGTATAATAAAATTGCTACAATACCCATAGTTTTCTGTGCATCATTACCCCCATGCCCTAAACTGAATGCAGCTGAAGAAACAAGCTGAAATACTTTAAAATACCGGTCAATCTTTGTTGGAGATTTTCTCCCCCAGATAAGCAAGGTTATAATCATAAAAAAATATCCGATAATAAACCCTATAACAGGGGCAAAAACAATAAAAATGACTATTTTTAATATACCCGGCAATATAACAGCCTGAGGGCCAAATTTCACTAAAGCCGGACCTATTAATCCGCCAATCAATGCATGAGAAACACTATTCGGAATACCTTTACGCCCGCATACAAATACCCATGTACCGGCAGCAAGCAGTGCACACAGAATAAAACAGGGGTCATTTTTTATCGCATAAGATTCAACAATGCCTTTTCCTACAGTTGTTGCAACATGAACTCCGAAAACAAGGAATGCAATGAAATTAAAAAAAGCTGCCCACATCACAGCAAGTCTAGGGCTAAGAACCTTTGTAGCAACAATGGTGGCAATAGAGTTACCCGCATCATTCATCCCGTTAAGGAAGTCGTATAAAAAAGCTACTATTACTGTAATAATAACTATTGTTAACATTACCCCACAATTTTAATTATAAAAATATGTTTCTGTAAAAGTATAAAATTGATAATAATAAGCAATAAAAATCAGAGTGAAAATTTTCACGTGAGAGTAATATTTTACTAACTTTGTTTCACCATGGGACATAGCATTAAGGAATTCTTCAATTAAATATCAAACAAGACAGATAAACAGATGAAATTCAACCATATATTAAAAAATAAATTATTTCTGTTTTTATTCCTTGCTGTTACATTTCTCATAGCATCTTCATTAAGCAATCATATAGTAAGAAAAAGGGATGGCTCTTTCCTGATAAGCGGAATGGTAAAAATACTCCACAACAAAGAGAGAGAAGCAAATCATATAATAAGCGACATACTGAAAAAAAACAAAAATGATTTCAATCTTACTAATTTTAAACCGGAGTTTTACAATAACCTGTATAAAGAAAAAGGCATCCTGATGCTTTTCTACGAAAACGATTCCCTTAAATACTGGTCAGGCAACGACATTCCTTTTGAATCATATAACTGCGAATTTCTTAAAAAAAGTAATTTTTTATTCATCGGCAATGCATGGTTTGAAGTTATTAAAACCGGTGAAAATAATAAAACTGCTTTCGGACTCATACTAATAAAACACGAATACCCATATCATAATGAATATCTGGCAAATAACTTCAACAAAGACTTTGATGTTCCTTATGATGCTGAAGTTGCTACTGAAAAAGGTGAAAATAATATTTACTCCTATGACGGCAGATTCCTTTTTTCCATGCAATTCAATGACAGCAGCAATCTGGTAACAGGCAGGATATTCATACCTGTTTTACTGCTTATTGCAGGAATCATATTTGCAATCATATTCCTATTCCGCTTCAACAAAATGTTTGGGTTAAGCGAGGCCAAAGCTATGGGTTTATTGATCATTGAATTGTTATTATTACGCTTTATCACTTTTTATTCTGATTTCCCGAAAACACTTTATGATTTGCAGATTTTCAGGCCTTTTTACTATGCTTCTTCTTCTTTTCTGCCTTCTCTCGGCGATTTATTCATAAATTCTTCACTGCTGCTTTTCATATCCATTCTGATTTATAAGCATTTTAATATCATCAGCCTGAAAGACCGTTTTAATAAGGTTTACAGGAATATATTTGCCTTTATTGCCTTTATTTTTATTTTTATTCTGTTTTCAGGACTTGTTTATTTTTTTAGGAGCCTTATTATTGATTCCGATATTTCTTTAACTCTTAATGACTTATTCAGCTTATCAAAGCAAAGCATCATAGCTTTTTTTATATTAACCTCGTTAATTTTTTCTTTTCTGTTTCTCTCCCTGAAACTTTGTGAAACAGCATATCTAAGTGTAAACACAAGAAATTATTTAATATTATCAGTTATAACTTCTGTAATATTCTGGTGTTTTACATTTATCAATATACTGTATCTTATAATTCCAATCCTTTTTATTTTATTATATATTTATTTCAGGCATAGGGCCGGGAATTTTCAGAATATAATTTCCTTTCCTTATGTAGTATGCCTGCTGCTTGTATTTTCTTTATTTTCAACATACTTTCTGCATAAAAACAATAATGCCAAGGAACAGGAACAAAGGAAGTTGCTTGCCGCTACTCTTTTTTCTGAAAGGGACCCGCTTGCAGAATACCTGTTTCAGGATATAATTGAAAAATCATATTCAGATAATGTTTTAAAAAAATATCTGTCAAACAACCCTATTGATGAGGAACAAGTGTGTGAATATTTCAGCACAAAATATTTCTCAGGCTACTGGAAAAAATATAATATACAGATAACTGTCTGTCGTCCTGCAGACAGCTTAATTGTTGCACCTGAAAATATATCAGTCGGATGCAAAGACTACTTCGATAATAAAATATCATATACAGGCAAAAAAACCGCCTGCAAGGATTTATATTATGTTGACGACGGCACAGGAAGAAACAGCTATATTTCCTGTCTTACCTTTCAGACTGATTCCCTGCACACAAAGACAACGCTTTATATTGAACTGCTATCTAAATTTATTCCCAAAGACTTAGGTTATCCTAAACTGCTGGTCGACAAAGGCTCTGACAGGGATTACGATTTCACCAACTATTCATATGCAAAATATATAAACGGCAGGTTAACAAGCCAGTTCGGGAACTGCTTTTACAGTACAAATTCCGGTTTTTATGGCAGTTCCAGAGAGGGGTTTCATTTTTTCAACATAGATGATTACAGCCATCTTATTTACAAACCCGATGCATCTTCAACAATTATCATCAGCAGAAAGGAGCAGGAGATTATTGATATCATTTCTCCGTTCTCATATCTATTTGCATTTTTCGGAATATGTTTCTTTATTATTTACCTGATAATAGGATTTTCCTATGATTCGGGTTTCTTTGAGTTCAACTTCAAAAACCGCCTGCAGATATCCATTACTTCTATAATTATTATTTCATTTTTGTTCGTAGGTGTTTCTTCCCTGCTGTATATAATCCATGTTAATAAGAACAAGAACATAAATGTGTTAAGCGAAAAGACACATTCAATTCTTATAGAACTTGAGCATAAGTTATCAAACAATGACAACATATACCCTGAAATGCATAACTATATATCAAGCCTGCTCATAAAATTTTCCAATGTCTTTTTTTCAGACATAAACCTCTATGACCTGCATGGCGACTTAATAGCCTCTTCAAGGCCTGAAATATTTAATGAAGGGCTCATTTCCAGAAAAATGAACATGGTGGCTTATGACAACATGCATGTCAAAAACAAAACGCTGTTCATACACAATGAAAACATCGGCAACCTTGAATATTATTCGGCCTATATACCATTGGGAAACAACCGGGATGAAATTGTTGCATACATAAATCTGCCATATTTTGCAAAACAAAATGAGCTCAGGCAGGAAATATCATCATTTATAATAGCCTTTATAAATATTTACGTTTTATTAATAGTCTTTGCAATATTCATAGCCCTCTTCGTTTCAGGTTATATAAGCAAACCCTTAAGCATTATCAAGGAAAAAATCGGGAATATCACTCTGGGAAAAAAGAATGAAAAAATAGAATGGACGCGGAAAGACGAGATAGGCACACTTGTTGAGGAATACAACAGGATGATCGATGAACTGGCTGAGAGCGTTGAAATGCTTGCCAGATCGGAAAGGGAAAGTGCATGGCGCGAAATGGCAAAACAGGTGGCACATGAAATTAAAAATCCTCTGACCCCCATGAAATTAAGCATACAGCACCTGCAAAAATCATGGGAGGATAAATCTCCGGACTGGCCGCAGAAACTTGAAAAAATTTCCAGAACCATAATAGAGCAGATAGATTCCTTATCACGGATAGCAACAGAATTTTCAGATTTTGCCAAAATGCCGCAGTCAAGGTGGGAAAAGTTAGAGATATCAGAAGTCATTTCAACAGCAGTTGAATTATATAAAGATATCCGCAACATTGACATTAGTTTCAGCAACAAAGGTGAAAAATACTTCATAAATGCTGACAGGGAACAGATACTGAGAGTGTTCAATAATCTCCTCAATAATTCAGTTCAGGCTATTGACAATTCAAGAAAAGGAATGATAAATATTTCCGTAGATACCGAGAACGATAATTATGTCATCAGCATTTCTGATAATGGGACAGGAATAGCCGACGAACAGATTGACAGGATATTTTCTCCTAATTTTACAACAAAAACAGGTGGAATGGGACTGGGACTGGCAATAGTGAAAAGCATTGTTGAAAGTTCAGGCGGTAAAATCCGGTTCACAACCAGGATCAATGAAGGCACAACATTTTACATAACCCTGCCAAAACTATAAGAATATTCCTGTTTTTATTTTTTAACTTTAACGGTATCAGTAATAGTTACTATTTTCCTGATCTTTATCTTTTTAATTAATGAAATTTCACCCTCGCTCACGCTCGTTTCCGAACGAGTATGTGATAATAATGCGTTTATAATGCTATGCATAGGTTCTTAGTTTTGGAGTAATTAAACTACATCCAAATAATTATCCAGTTCTGCATAATTTCTTACTGAACTAAAAAAATACACCATTTGGACACTATATCAAAGTGCCATCACAAAGAAAAAATTCAAAAATTGTATAATTTCAGCTATGCAGGATGAATAGCTTCAACCGGGCATACATCAACACATGCACCGCAGTCTGTACATAATTCCGGGTTTATTTTGTAAATATCTCCTTCAACAATCGCTTCAACAGGACATTCACCTAAACATGAACCGCAAGCAGTACAATCATTATTTATTACGTAAGCCATGACCTTATATTTTTGTTATTAATTTAAGTTTTACTTTTTTTCGCAAATATAATATTATTATTTTCTATAAAAATAATTTTTTTGATTTTTTACAACCTAAAAAATAATTTACCACAGATTAACCCGGATTTTTTATTAAGTTTGTGCAATAGTTTAACATTTGTATAATTTCACCCGGGCAACAATATGGAAAGTGTAATTGTTTTTTTGATGGATCTGCTGAAGGATCCGCTGTCAACATTGCAGATGTTTCTGGACAAGTATGACACGCTTACTTACGGCATATTGTTTTTAATCATATTTATTGAAACAGGGCTTGTTGTAATGCCGCTGCTGCCTGGAGATTCCCTGCTTTTTGCAGCCGGGCTTCTTGCTTCCACCACAGGAAAAATGGAAATAACATTTCTTATCCCTTTGCTCATATGTGCTGCCTTATGCGGTGATAATGCCAACTATTTTGTCGGAAAATTTTTCGGAACTCTTATAAAATCCAGGGAAAAGATATTATTCCTGAAAAAAGAATATATCATACGCACGGAAAAATTCTATGAAAAACACGGCGGCAAAACCGTGATTATTGCCCGCTTCATGCCCATTATCCGCACTATTGCCCCTTTTGTTGCAGGAGCAGGCAGTATGAAGTACTTCCGATATATCATTTTTTGCATTACAGGTGCAACTATATGGGTTACAAGTATTACATTAACAGGTTATTTTCTCGGTTCAAACCAGTGGGTGAAAAATAATTTTGAATCAGTAGTACTTGGCATTGTATTCGTCTCCATAACCCCTATGCTGTGGGGAATAATAAAAGTGAAGTTTTTGAAAAAGTAATTCTTTATACCCGATCCTTTTACTATCAAACTATAAATACGCTACAATTATCTTATATAACTGTACAGGCAACGGCATTGTCCATACGCTTCCTTCAACAGACATGTAACAATATGTCGGAAATATAAAACACAGGAGTAATACAAGGAAGGAAAGTTTTCTGAATTCCTCTATACTCATATTTTTTGTTAATATATATATTGCAATAAAAACACAAGGAAAAATGAAAATTATACTTCTTGTAGTATCAAATACTGACATTGAAGCAACCGAATAAAATGCAATCAGTATAAAATAAATCATTATAAAAAAGTTCTGTTTGTTTTTTACTGCAACGATAAAAACCATAATAATTATCAGCCAGTATCCTTCCAATGCCGACCAGACAGTATCCGGAAAATTATTAAGCTGAGCCAGGATGGCTCTTATACCTGTAAGCCCGCCGTTAGGGGTATCAAAACCAAATTTTACCATCAGGAAATACCTGACAGAAAAATAAATCACCCAACTTGCAATAATTGTCAGTATTCTCAAATTAACATTGAATATTGACCTTAAGGAAAGTTTGTTATTATAAACATACGATTCATACAGTATAATGAAAGAAGATACTATTAACGCCCTTTCATCAGTATAATAGGCAAAAATAAGGCAGAACAGCATAAGAGCAATATTTCTGAAATAAACGGCAAACAAGAGAAAACAAATGGCAACACCATCAAATGCCCCTTCAAGGTTAAAAAAAGATTGTTTGCCTGCATAAATAAATGAAAGTGCAACAGTAAGAAACACGGTAGTGTTGATATCTCCTGTAATTTTATGAATAATCCTTGAGAACATGTAAAAAATAAGAAAACCGCAGATAAGCTGAAAAATAAGTGTAAAGCGATAATCAAATCCAAACAGATTTGCAATCAGTGGAACTGAAAACCTATACAAAATTTTTGATTCATGAGTATCACCAGGGTAATGAGGATTGACAAACGGATCTTTAATCTGTTTGTCAATAGAATCCCAGCAGGAACGTTCGTAAAAACCAGACTTGAATATCAATTCGTCAAATCTCGGAAAAGAAAATATAAGAACAAGGGCAACACATATCAGCATTAATCTCATATATGGATTCTTTTTGTCAGATATATACCTGCCCGTCAGATAAACAGACCTGGAGTATAATTTTTCAAAAATATCAGATAATAATTTCATATTGAGATTGATTATTTCTTTCTAAAATCTTTTCTCGAAAAGTATTTTTCGATAAGGCAGTATAAAAGTATAAAAAAATACCTGCTGCCCATCTCCTTTATTTTTAATTTTGATTCCCCGTATTTGCGGTTTGTCCAGCTATTCGGCAATACAGCATAAGAATACCCTCTCACAATAGCTTTTAAGGGCAGTTCCAGTGTAAGATTAAAATGAGGTGAAAGAAAAGGCTTCAGCCCTTCAATGGTTTCCCTGCGGTATAGTTTAAAAGCATTTGTGCAGTCATTATATTTTAACCTGAATGTCAATTTTACAATCAGGTTAGCCAGGCGATTAATTATTCTCTTCAACAGGGGATAATCTATCACTTTCCCTCCTCTTATCCAGCGGCTTCCGAAAACACAGTCATAGCCTTCTAGCAGTTTCCGGTAAAATTTAATCAGATCGTCAGGGGAATCGGACATATCAGCCATCATGACAGCAACACAATCGCCTGTAAAACGATCCAAGCCGTACCGCACTGCATAGCCAAAACCATTAGGCCCATTATTGGTGTAATAAACAAGAGTATCTACAGACTTTTTAAGCGATTCCAGTACTTCAGCAGTATTGTCTTTTGAATTGTCATTGACCACTACAATTTCATGTATTATTTTCTCTGCTACAAGTTTTTGATGAATATTTGTTACAGTCTCCGTAATGGACTCAGTTTCATTATATGCAGGTATGACAATACTGATCTTCATTATTTATTTACCCGTTCTGTCATTTTATTAAACATTTCAACCAAAGTTGCTTCCAGATCAAATTTCCAGTTCCACCCGGAATAATGAGTTTTAAATTTTGTAACATCGCTGATCCACCAGATATGGTCGCCAATACGGTTGGTTTCAGAATATTTATAATTCATCTTGTTGCCGCTTATTTTCTCGCACCATTCAATGGCTTCAATCATGCTGCAATTGGAAAACCGCCCTCCCCCTGCATTATAAACCTCTCCCTGTCTTGGTTTCTGATAGAAATGCCAAAACATATTTACTAAATCATAACTGTGTATGTTATCCCTGACTTGTTTGCCTTTATATCCGAAAATAGTGTATTGTTCTTTTGTAATTGCACATTTCATAAGGTATGCCAGAAAACCATGCAGCTGTGCACCGGAATGATTAGGTCCTGTAAGGCACCCTCCTCTGAAAACCGCAGTATTCATTCCGAAATATTTTCCATACTCCTGCACCATAACATCAGCGGCAACTTTGCTTGCACCAAATACCGAATGTTTTGTCTGGTCTATGCTCATCTTTTCATCAATACCATTCTTAAAATACGGATGATTCTCTGCTATTTCCCAGCGTTTTTCCAGTTCCACCAGGAGCAGATAATTCGGCGTGTCACCATACACCTTATTGGTTGACGTATAGATAAAAACTGCTTCCGGACAGTTCAGCCTGCAAAGTTCCAGCATATTTAACGTTCCCGTTGCATTGACTCCAAAATCTGTAAGCGGTTCTTTGGCAGCCCAGTCATGACTAGGCTGTGCAGCCGTGTGAATAACAAGCCTGATATCTTTGCCATATTCATTAAATACTTTTTCCAGTGCTTTATAGTCCCTTATATCAATATTGTAAGGTTTAAAATTGGAAAACTTTTTTTCAAGCCTTGTTTTATTCCATTCCGTAGAACCTTCTTTTCCAAAAAAAACACAAACACACCCAACACCAATTCCGATAATCATATCAAATTTATCTGAGAAAAACTCAACTGACTCACCTCCGATAAGGCCGGAAGAACCGGTAATTAATGCTATTTTCATCTTTAACTTAGTATTTCCTTTATATTTTTTTCATCTGTTTTGAACCATCCAAAAATATCAATCAATATTTTTTTTGTTGTTTTCTGAGGAATCCATTTTGAAACAGATTCAATTTTTGAATTATCTGTAATATATATAGGGATATCTGCTGCTCTGTTCTCACTGACATTATGTATCTTGATTTTATTTCCGGTAACCTCCTCGCAAAGGTTTGTTAATTCTTTTAATGATACGCTGATATTTATACCTCCGCCAACATTGAATATCTCATTACGATATTGAGAGATGTTATTAATCTGCATTTTCACCAGATCATACAGATCTTCAATATGAAGGATATCTCTGACCTGTTTGCCTTTTCCTCCGAATCCGAAATAACTTAATTCCCTTTTCCAGTAATGTTTTGCAAGCCAGAGGACAATAACACCCTGGTCTATTTTCCCCATCTGCCATGGGCCTGTGATAACCCCGCAACGATTGATGACTGCCTGAAGCCCGTAAAATTCAGCATATTCCTGAATAAGAAGTTCCGAGGCAAGTTTAGCCGCCCCATAAAACGACCTCGCACCGTCTATCGGAAAATTTTCGTTAATTCCTTTTCCGGAAACACCTTGTATATTCTGCTTATCTGAAATAGCAAACCTGGTTTCGCTTTCGGAATAATTAATATTGTTAAGTTTTTCTATGGGGTAAACCCTGCTGGTTGAAAGAAAAATAAATTTCGCTTTGTTCTTTACGGCAAAATTCAGGCAGTTCACCGTGCCGGCTAAATTAGTGTTTATCACATAATCAGGTGTTGAATTAATTCCCGACAGCACAGAAGGCTCTGCAGCCGCTTCTATCAGGATTGAAATTTCGCCTATTTCATTGAAATCTTCCTTATTACGGATATCGCCATGAATAAATTCAACACCCGATTCCCTGAGACGTGAAATATTCAACTCAGAACCTCTTCTTTTAAGGTTGTCAAAAGCTATCACCTTTGCACCAGGATAGTTCCTCTTTAAACTTATTGCAAGGTTGGAGCCTACAAAGCCACAGCCTCCGGTTATTAATATGTTTTCATTCATGCTTTAATATTAAAGTTTATACCGAATAAGGTATTTTATTGAATTTATGTATTAAAATGTGCTTTGTGCAACTTTGTATCTTCTTAGTGTAACTCTGTGTAATAGCTATTTCACAAAGGTTCACAGAGTTTACACAGAGATTCACAAAGAAATTATACATATCTGATGGCTTATATTTTTTCAAAATAAACACTTTATTTTAATTCAGCATAAACTCTATTATTCCACAAACTGTCTCGCATAATATTTTGCAGTAAGCTTTTCGCCGGTTGCTTTTTCAATCATTTCATTCCAAGAATATTTTGACCCTGGCTTAAATACTTTATCAATAAGATACTCTCCTACTTCAGGCCTGCCTGCAAAACTCTGATTTTTAAAATCCGTTGATTTAAGCACTTTTTCAGCGATATAATAATACAACTGTGAAGCCAGCAATTCGCCGAGCAGATAATTATGATAATAGCAGGGTGAAGTTGCAATATGTATCTTTGATGCCCAATCCGGTTCGTTTCTGCCTTCGGGCTTCTTTAATAACTGATATTTTTCAACCAGGTCCCACCACAATTTATTCAGGTCCTGATCCGGATTTTCATACAAGCCTTTCTCAAAACGATACATAACCTGCGACCAGCGGCTGAAAACCAACTGCTGCAATCTCAGATTTTTGAACATCATTTCTTCATTATCTTTTATATCTTCTATTTGCTTGCCTAAAATGACATCTTCTATCCATTGCCAGTTGGAAGGAAAACGCCCGAACATCTCGGCAATAGCTTCCGTTGTAAAAGTATGAGCAGGGTCTCTTAAGATATAAGGAAGGTTTTTATTGTCAATATATTTATCATAAGCCGCGTGCCCGTATTCATGAAGGAGGGTGTTCATCCAGTATTCATTGTCTATTACATTGCACATTACCCTTACATCTCCTTCGTTGTCTATATCTGAACACATCGCATGCTGATATTTGCCAGGTTTTTCATAAAGGTCGCTGTTTTTCATCAGGTCTGAAATATCAAGACCTATGCCTTTGTAATATTCTTCAGTTATCCTAACCAGATCCTTCCCTTTATAATATTTATCCAGGTCAATATCATATATCGCAGGTGCTTCCTGAAAAAACCTGTTTTGGTAATGCCATGGCATAAGTTCTTCCTTTTTTATTTTATAATGCTTTGCAAAATATCCGTCCATTTCGTCTTTCAGTTTCGCAAAACTATTTCTCGTAAGGCTGTCAAGCTCGTCAAACAACTTCTCTATCTCTTCAGGATCCTGTTCGTTAAGCTTCAGCGACATCTCATGATAATTATTAAAGCCAAGATCTTTGGCAACCTCATTTCTCATCTTAACAAGCTTAATGACATCCTTACAAACATTCTGTCCTGACTTTTTTGTTGCAAGCCATGCCTCTTTTAAAGATTCTGAATTGGTTGAATGCAGCAATATATCTTCAATCTGGTTGTCCGTATATTGCTTTCCGTTAATCTCCGCCCTGAAAGTGTTAAATTCCTTTTCTATATTGCTCTCCATGTCGATGATTGCTTTCATCTTTACAGTATCAATCTGTTTTCTCAAAAAACTATTATACAATAACTCAAGTTCCCTTTTCAGCAAAGTGTCGGTAATCGCACCTGATTCTTTGAACTTTTTCAGTTTTTCAAAATTTCCTTTATCTGCATATAATTTATTCAGTTCATATGACAGATAAAGGAAATTTTGAAAAACAAAAACCCAAACACACCCAACACA
>CAZSJF010000019.1:3221-4617 GCA_964606705.1 uncultured Bacteroidales bacterium | reverse complement strand
CGCTTATATATGCATTCCATGAAGCAAGGTTGTATTCCTTTAACAAAGGGATAAGTCTTGCTTCAAAAGTTTTGATAAAATCCTGAAATTCTTTCATCGTTTTTTCATTTTTATCTGATGAGCCACACCCATTGATAATTAAAGCAATCACACCGGCAGATGCAAAAGCAAAAAGCCTGAAATTCAATATTTTTTTCATCCGTGCAATAAAATTTATAGTTATTAATTTATCTGTGAATAAAAACTAACATTCAATAAGTGCAAAGATATTAAATTTGTTTATTCTCTCAAAGATTTATACTTTAGCAGTTGATATCACTCCTGTATATTGTTTTTAATCAGCCTTAAAAGACTTTGGATTATGAAAACATATAATCATCATCACGCAAAAAATGTAAGGAAAAATGTTTCTTTATTCATCTCCCTATTCATCATGCATGTTTTTACATCAGCCCAGGTACTTGATACTAATATATGGGTTACTGATAATATCGCTAACTACATGGTAACTGACGGGATGAATAACGTATATATTGGTGGAGAGTTCTTTTATATTGGCCCTTACAACGGGCATGGCTCCAAAATTGACAGCAGCGGAAATCTTGAAGCAGGCTTTCCTTTTGTTAACGGAGACATCAAAACATGCATATCCGACAGTAGCGGAGGATGGTATATCGGGGGATTATTTACAAAAGTTGGTGATTTAACAAGAAATAATATCGCACATATATTGTCAGACGGCACTGTTGACACATGGAACCCCAATGCCAACAGCAGCGTCAGTGTTCTACTTCAAGGTGACAGCGGAAAAATTTATGCCGGGGGAAACTTTACATCTATAGGCGGTAAGGGAAGAAGCAGGATTGCCAGAATAAACCCGGACGGCACTTCAGATTCATGGAACCCTGCCGCAAACGGAATTGTTTATACAATATTTGCTGACGACAGCGGATATGTTTATGCCGGAGGAACATTTACATTAATAGGCGGGCAGACAAGGAACAGAATAGCCAAACTTAAACCTGATGGAACGGCAGATACATGGAATCCTGATGCAAATAATATCGTTTATATAATATTTGCCGATGACAGCGGATATGTTTATGCTGGCGGAGATTTTACATCAATAGGCGGACAGGTAAGAAATCATATTGCAAAGATAAAAACAGACGGAACTGCCGACACATTGAATATTAACGCTCATGGAAGTGTCCTGATATTATGCCCTGATAAAAACGGAGATATTTATGTGGGAGGAGCCTTTGATTCTATAAGCGGGCAGCCGAGAAATTTTATAGCCAAAATAAAACCTGATGGCTCTGCTGACACATGGAACCCGGATGCAGACAGTTATGTTCAGGCATTATTTGCCGATGACAGCGGATATGTTTATGCC
>CAZSJF010000019.1:0-3211 GCA_964606705.1 uncultured Bacteroidales bacterium | reverse complement strand
TGTGTTGGGTGTGTTTGGGGTGTTGTTTGTAACAGGATACCAGGAATTTGCAGCAAAACTTAAACCCGACGGCTCTGCAGATTCCTGGTATCCTGTTGCAAACAGCTTTATTTACACATTATATCCCGATAATGATCATAATTTTTATCTGGGCGGAGCTTTTACATCAATAGGCGGAAAAGTAAGAAATCGCATAGCAAAGATAAATGCCGACGGCACCGTTGATGACACGTGGAACCCTGATGCCAACGGATAAATCTCTGCTTTATATAATGATGACATATGATATGTTTATGCAGGCGGAAAATTTACAACAATATGCGGACAGGCAAGAAGCAAAATAGCCAGGATAAAACCTGACGGCAGCGCAGATTCAACATGGAATCCTGGCGCCAACAATGTCGTTTATGCTATTTGTCTTGATGACACCGGCAATGTTTATCTGGGTGGAAATTTCTCTTCTGTCGGAGGTGAAACAAGAAATAATCTTGCCAAGGTCAACCCTGATGGCTCTGTTGCTTCATGGGACCCTGGTGCAGACCAATATGTTTTTGCCTTAGATATTGATAACAGCGGAAATATATATGCAGGAGGACAGTTCAACATAGCAGGAGGACAGACAAGAAATTATATAGCTAAAATAAAACCGGATGGCACCATTGACAATGCATGGAATCCGAGTGCAGATAATACTGTCAACTCTATTGTCGTTGACAACAGCAATAATGTGTATGCCGGAGGTTCATTCACACAGATATTCGGACAAACCAGAAACGGAATAGCCAAAATCAATTCAAATGCCTCCCTTGCTACCTGGAACCCGGATGCAAATAATTATGTCAATTCTATAGCTATTGACGGTACAGGTTATATATACATAGGTGGAGGATTTACTTCAGTAGGCGGGCAGGGAAGGAACAGAATTGCCAAGATCTCCTCGGACGGCACTGTTGACACATGGAACCCAAATGCAGACAGCGACTTAAAATCAATCTGTCTGGACAATAACGGCAATATGTATGCCAGCGGAAATTTCAGTTCAATATGCGGTTATACCAGACCCCGCTTTGCAAAATTTACTACAGCTACCATTGTCAATATTGAAAGTACTGTAAATAATAAGGATAACATCTCCGCTTTCCCAAATCCGACAACAGGACAAATTACATTAATACTGGGTGACAAAAAAGAGGATGTTGTTGTTGAGATATTAAATATTATTGGTGAAGTTATTCAAAGCAGGAGAATAAAAGCAGCAGATGATATTACAGAAACAATTAATATAAGCAAACAGCCGGCAGGATTGTATTTCATAAAAATACAGGCAGGTAAAGAATACGTGGTCAGAAAAATAATAAAGCAGTAATTTTTTTATCCTGACAATGATTATAGTTTGCCAGAAGGATTTATTAATTATATTTTGATTTATGAAAATAAACTATAATTCCAGGACGCTTCAGTGGACAATACTGGCTCTCTTAGCTCTTACATGGGGAAGTTCCTTTATATTAATGAAAAGGGGGTTATTTGACGTTAATGGCAATAAAGTTTTTTTACCTACAGAGGTTGCAACAATAAGGATTTTATCAGCATTTCTTCTATTACTGCCATTTGCCATCAGAGGCCTGTCTAAAATTCCGCTCAATAAGTGGAAATATTTACTGGTTGTAGGCTTTATCGGGAATGCCATACCTGCCTTTTTATTTGCAAAAGCTCAGACACATGTAGTCAGTTCCGTTGCAGGAATTCTTAATGCATCTTCAACAATCTTTACATTGCTGATAAGCATTCTGTTTTACAGAGATAAGGCTGTTCCATTGAAAATAATCGGTGTGATCATAGGATTTGTAGGAGTGATCGGCATCCTGTATTACAGTGCTAACCAAAGTTTAAATATTAATTTCCAATATGGTATATTTATTATTATCGCATGTGTATTTTATGCAATAAACACAAACGTTCTTAAGCACAACTTAGAGGATGTTGATTCAATAGACATAGCTTCCGTATCATTTTTTTTAATAAGCATTCCTGTTTTAATATATGCCATCTTCTTTACAAACTTGTTCAACGGCATATCCATTCATGATCCTGTTAAAATGAAAGGGTTATTCTATTTATTTATATTAGGAATTTTTGGCTCAGGAATAGCTGTAATCACACTTTATAAACTCATCAAATTCGCAAATATACTTTTTGTTTCATCAGTAACATATCTCATTCCTGTAGTAGCTATAATGTGGGGCGTAATAGACGGGGAAAAGTTCAAGTTAATATACCTGCTATGGATATTCCTCATATTTGCAGGAATATTTCTTGTAAATAAGAGGGCAAATAAGAAATAGAGAGTCTTGTTTTTCTGCCTTTTTATTAATCTTTTAAGCAGCGTATTGAGAAGCCGTTCTTTTTGTTGGTAATATATTTATATATCTTTTCATAATCATATCCAAGCCCAACGTGCCAGGCATCATCAACTTTGTTTTCTTTTGTACTCCACCAGTCACAATATATAGAAATATTGTAAAAAACCCCGTCGTCATTACGGTAGCCGCTGGCAAGGCCTGTGAATCCGCTGCTGTTAGTCGCACCGACATTTGGCCTTTTCCAGGTTTTATACTTTTTCTGCTTCATATCACCCCCGGCAGTTTTATCACCTCCAAGGTAATTTAACAGCATTATCCATTCAAAATCATTTGGCATATGCCATCCTGTTGGACAAATATTCCTGCTGTCAACAACAGCATACCAGTTATATAAATGTCCGTATTTCTTCCCGTTGGATGCATCATTATCATAATCACAATACGCACCTGATAACAGTTTGTTCCATTCACCATTATCCTTAACATTAGGTATAGGATCGCCGTTCTGATAATGTGTAACCTTCAGGTTTTCTTTCATCCATACCTGATTACCTAAAGTTACTGTATTATAAACATTACTATCAATATCTTTTACTGTCTGGGCTTTAATTAAGCTAAACACAAAAATTGCCAATACGATTGAAAATAATAACTTTTTCATAATATTTTAATTTGGTTAATTATCTAATTTTTCCCCAAATATATAAAATTTTTAATTAGTTTTCATTTATAAATTATGTATTTTTTTCTTAGATATATTTTATTGCATCCGAATTTCATCATTATATAATAATGAAATTCGGATGCAATAAAATATATCCAAAAAAATACCAAACACACCCAACACA
>CAZSJF010000018.1:11495-16814 GCA_964606705.1 uncultured Bacteroidales bacterium | reverse complement strand
GTTTGGTGTGTTGTTTAAAATAAAAACTGAACCACATAGTTCACAAGAGAAAGACACATAGGACAATTTCTATGTGAAATTACTATGTGTTCTATTGTGCCTATGTGGTAATAAATTTGTCTGTGTATCTACCAAATGAACAAAATTATAGCCATGAACAAATACAAAATATTCTGTGCAGGAAAATTCATAGAAACAGGGAAAGTCCTGCCCGTCAGAAACCCTTATAACAATGAGATATTTGCAGAAACATATCTTGCTGACAGAGATATTCTTGAACAAGCTATTGCAAAAGCATTACAGGCAGAAAGCCTTATGAAAGATATTCCTTCACACAAAAAATATAATATCCTTATGCAGATAGCTGCCGGGCTTACGGAAAAGAAAAAATTATTTGCGGAAATAATAAGCATGGAGTCGGCAAAGCCATTGAAATATTCAGCAGGCGAGGTTGAAAGAGCCATACAGACATTCATCATTGCAGCAGAGGAAGCCAAAAGGCTTCCTAAGGAATATATTTCTCTCGACTGGACACCTGCAGGAGAGAACAGGGAGGGAATGATAAAATACTTTCCTATAGGACTTGTGGCAGGCATAGCGCCATTTAACTTCCCTCTGAACCTGGCCGTGCATAAGTTAGCTCCTGCAATAGCATCAGGCTGCCCGATAATTCTGAAGCCTGCCTCTTCAACACCTTTGTCCATGCTTGAATTATCCAAAATCCTCAGCAGTACATCCCTGCCTGAAGGTGCGGTTTCAGTTCTTCCTATGGACAGAGTTACCGGAAATATAATGGTTACTGACAAGCGGTTTAAATTACTGACTTTCACAGGCTCTCCTGAGGTTGGCTGGAAAATGAAAGAAAACGCAGGCAGGAAAAAAGTTGTGCTTGAACTCGGCGGGAACGCAGGTACAATAGTTACCAAAAGCTGCGACATGAAACATGCCTTGCAAAAATGCCTGTATGGCGCTTTTGCCTATTCCGGACAGGTATGCATACATGCCCAGCGGTTTTTTATTGCAAAAGAAATATTTGATGAATTTATATCTGAATTTGTAGCTCTTACAAAAAAACTGAAACCCGGAAATCCCATGGATGCTGACACTGATATATCTTCCATGATAGATGAAGACAATGCCATAAGAGTAGAAGAATGGGTAAAAGAAGCTGCAGGTAAAAATGCGGAGATCCTCTGCGGAGGGAAAAGAAAAGGGTCTTATGTTGAACCAACCGTCCTGACAAAGACAAACAATACCATGAAAGTATGCTCGGAAGAAGTCTTCGGCCCTGTGGTAACAATGGAAAAATTCACGAGTTTTGAAGAAGCTGTCAATATGGTCAATGATACTGATTTCGGCCTGCAGGCAGGTGTCTTTACCAATAATATTGACGAGATGAACTATGCTTTTAACAACATAGAAGCAGGGGGGGTTATAATAAATGATGTGCCGACTTTCAGGGTTGACCACATGCCTTATGGCGGTATTAAAGGCTCCGGAACAGGCAGGGAAGGCGTGAAATATGCTATTTATGATATGATGGAACCTAAAATCATGGTGAAAGGCTGGTCTTATTAATTCAAATTCCTTTATTTTTGTCATATAGCATGACTGATTTCTATGGCCGGAATATATATACACATACCGTTCTGTAAACAAAAATGCATTTACTGCAACTTCTTTTCACTGGCTTCAAATAAATACAGGCAGGTGTTTACGGAAACACTGCTTAAAGAGATAAGGATCCAGAAAGATTATCTCGGCAATGAAACGATAGAAACAATATATTTCGGGGGAGGCACGCCGTCGCTGTTGGACACAAATGAAATAAGCCTTATTTTAAACGAACTTTCAAAGCATCATAATATTGATAAAGCGGCAGAGATAACCCTTGAAGCCAACCCTGACGACCTGACAAAAGCAAAGGTTGCGGAACTAAAAAAAACAAACATAAACCGCCTGAGCATCGGCATACAGTCATTTTCCGACACAGACCTTAGATATTTAAGAAGGATGCATAATTCCAGGCAGGCTTATGTTGCTGTAAAACTGGCACAGGACACAGGCTTTCAGAACATCACCGCCGACCTGATATACGGCATACCTTCATTGAGCAATGCAGGGTGGGAGCAGAACCTGATCGCTGCCTTTGAACTGCAGGTTCCGCATATTTCGGCTTACAGTCTGACTGTTGAGCAAAAAACCATTCTGTCAAATTTTATCCAGACCCGCAGGCTGCCCCCTGTTGATGAAAGCCTCAGCATAAAGCATTATGAAACACTTCTGAAGCTTATGGGTGAAAACAATTATATACATTACGAAATCTCAAACTTCTGCAGAAAAGGGTTTATCTCGAAGCATAACAGCAATTACTGGGAACAGAAAAAATACCTCGGATTAGGCCCTTCGGCACATTCATATGACGGAAATTCAAGGCAATGGAATATCTCAAACCTGACACAGTATATTGATTCTGTGAAAAATAAAAATGTAGTGCCTTATGTAAAAGAAATTCTCTCGGAACAACAGAAATATAATGAATATGTCATGACATCTTTAAGAACCATGTGGGGATGTGATATGAAATATATTGAAGACACCTTCGGGAAAGAAATGCTGAATTATTTTTTATCACAATTGCCTGATGTACACAAGCAGTTCTTAAAGGAAAACAACAGGATAATTTATCTTTCAGATAAAGGAAAACTGTTTGCCGATAAGATTGCTTCGGAATTTTTTATTGTGTAAAAAGGACAAGACAATATAATCAACATTTACTTCTTTTCGATAACTTCAAAATCATAACTGCCATATTCAATCTTGCCGTCTTTTGATTTAACTTTTACATTAAGGTATCCTGTTTTATGGGGGGTTATTGTGTATTTGTTATTACTTAATTTTTTTATTTCGGCGTCAGGAGATATAGGTTCATAAAACTCACCTGGTATACCTGAAACAGTTATTTCTACTGGATTTTCTATATCTTTGATCAGAAATGTTGTTTGAATGCATGCCACAGGTATAGCTACTATAAATTCCGATGAAAAAGGGAGAAATGTATTGCCCTCATCGGTTTTAAAATTTAATTTTCCACTAAAAGTGTATAATCCCCATTTATCAGCTTTAGCTGCAACTTTCAGAACACCATTTTCCCAGTGCGAATCGATAATCTTAACACCCGTGTTTTCAAATGAAATCTGCCCATCCCATTGAGATGAATTTATAGGGATAACTTGTGCATAAAATGTGTCATTTTGTAATACATAATTTGATCTCGCATTAACAATAACATCATCGGGATAATAATTGCTTTGTTTATTAGTCTGAGCATATACATTTAATAATGTTGTTGCTATTAAACTCAAAATGATAATAATGTGTTTCATGACTGTTTTGTTTTAATATTTAATGCAATACTACAAACATTAAATCCAAAAGTCAACTCTCAATTAGTATCTGGCAGGTTTGAGTTAGTATTTGGTAGGTTTGGTTGAGAATTTGGTAAAAAGTATCAAAACAATTTCCCGGGATTTATCATTAAAAATTCCTGCCATGTGATACCTGTTTTACCAACCAGAAGAGTTTTAAGCGGATCAAACTTTTTCTTGAAAGAATACATACCTTTTGTTTTTTCATTGTTGCCGCTTTTTATTTCAATCCCTATTACCTGATTTCCTTTTTCAAGCACAAAATCAATTTCATCATTTCTCTCTCTCCAGTAATAAACCTGATAATTTTCCTGGCAGGCAAAGTTTAACAGATGGGAACCAATAACTGTTTCTATATGGCGGCCCCATATTTCAGGATTAATCACCGCATCATTGAAAGATATGTTTTTCTGCACTGTCATTAATGCCGGATTATGTACAATAAATTTAGGGCTTGAGCCTCTCTGTCTTACTTTTTCTTTATAAAATTTTTCTATCCCTGCAACTAATTCTGCCTGATTAAGTATGCTTAAATAATGCGATAATGTAGTTGTATTGCCGGCGTCCTGAAGCTGCCCGAGAAGTTTTGAAAAAGAAAGAATCTGCCCGGAATAAAAACATGCCAGTTCAAATAATCTTTTTAACAATGCAGGCTTGTCAATCCGTGTAAGCATTAATATATCCTTCAGAATAGACGGTTCAATCAATGCATCTTTCACATAAGACTTCCACCTTTCTTCATCTTTTATTAAATCCGCTGAACCGGGATAACCGCCAAACCATGCATATTGCTCAGGTGTATAATTAAATGTTTCAGCCATCTCCTTAAAAGACCAGTGGGGAAGGTGTATTTTTTCAAACCTGCCTGCCAGTGACTCTGTGAGCCCTTTTTGTATCAGTATGTTTGAAGAGCCTAATAACACAACCTTTACAGGATCGTCATTAAAAGAATCTTTATCCCACTCGGCTTTGACATAATTACTCCAGCCAGGAATTTTCTGAATTTCATCTATGATTAAAAGAAATTCTTTCGCTGATTCCTGTTTTCTGATAATTCTTGCTGATTCCCATTGCTGTTCTATCCAGATACCCCCGGGAGATGATATATTATCTGCAGAAACGTATTTATACGGAAAATTATATTCATTCAAAAATTGTTTTACCATAGTTGTTTTCCCAACCTGACGTGGCCCTGATATTACCTGAATGTGTTTTCTTGGTTCTTCAACTCTCGACTTAAGCGCCTGATAATAAGGTCTTTTATACATAGCTATACAAATTACTCAATATTGTGAGTAAAATTACTCAATATGTTGATAATTGCAAGAAAATCAATAATTATTTTTTGGCAGGTTTAGCTGATAATTTGGTAAAAAGTGTAAACGTATTTCAGAATGGGACAGAAATAAGACATTTACTTCTTTACATACTCGCTTTCGTCCTTGTTATAGAAAAAACTGAGATTCATGTTTTGTTTGATAAAACTGCTGAGTTCTTCAGATGTATTGAATTTTTCATCAATATTATCAGTTATCTCAAAGAGTGTGAAACCATTATCTTTAATATCAATACGATAAAGATAATAATCTCCGGAATCTTCTGTTTTCATATTCAGAAAAATATAATCATCTATTTTTGAAATATGAGAGACATAAACAGTTGATGTATACTTTTTGTCTGTTGTATTATACACGTATTCTGTAATATCATAATGTTGTTCGTCATTTTTTTCAATTTTGTAATAATCGGGTTTGTCTTTTTCAGCATCCGTTGATTTAACCCATTTGCCAATAATTCTGGCATCTATCGGGATATTTGCTTCGCTTATTGGAACAGAAGATGTGTAAGGGCATGCTGTAAGCAGTACCATCAGGCAAACAAATAAAGCCAG
>CAZSJF010000018.1:0-11485 GCA_964606705.1 uncultured Bacteroidales bacterium | reverse complement strand
TTTCATAATAAAAATTTTTAGTTAATAATTAACAAATATACATTATTTTTTTAATAAATCTAAAATCATAAATATCTGTCTGCCAATATCTTTGGCCTGCGGGTAACAGGCATCAGCAGTTTTTTCAATTTTAACTTATACCAATTCTTAATTCAGAATAGTCCATTGGACTGTTCTGAATTTTAGAATGGTTAATGCCGAAAGCAGTATCATTGAACTAATTTATACTGCTATTTGGTATTATTCATTTTTTGCACGCCCACAAGCCCAGCGCAGGATTTGAAATGTAAAATATTTCTTCTCCGTCAACATTGTTGAATCCGTTTTTCAGTTTTTCGGGATTATATTTTTCTATCATTTCTTTAGGTTCTGCATGATTATAATTTACGCTTTCCACTTCCTGCTTTGTCAGGAATCCTGTGCAATAAGTTATTTTAAACCTCCCTTCAGAAGAGCCATGTATGAGATGGGCAGCGGCACTCAGGTTTTGTTTCAGATCCTCATTTTTCTCAACTGCTTTTAAAGTCTTACCCGTTCCGTTGTAACCATATTTACGTATCAGTCTGTCAATTTCAGCATCTTCGCCAAATTCTTTTACTCCCGGTGCAATAATTATCAATTCCCCTTTGTCTGCTATTGCCATTCTTGTACGGTAAATGCTTTTGTTACCCAGCCATACGCTTTTATATTCAGCTTCATCAAGGAATACGACAACTTTTTTCAAAGGTTTATCAAATACTTCAAAATTAATTTTCAGAGATAATTCAGAGGCAAGATTAAAGCATTCAATATCATATCCGATATAAAGCCCGCGCATTTTGAGTTTTCCGTCATTACCTCTGCCAATAACCGTAAGAATATATACTATAGGCAAATGCTTTGTAAAATTTTCAGAAGCATAATTTAAAACCTGCCTTACAGGTGTGTCGGCCTTGCCCATGATATTTTCTATTCCACATACAGCGCCAAGATAATGGCTTTTATTGATAATTTCAGCACCGCCAAGGCCTATAAAAATGTTCTTGTTATAATTGGCCATTCCTGTAACTTCATGCGGCACCACCTGTCCAACAGAAAAAATCACATCATGGCCTCCGCTGACAAGCATTTTATTTACCTGTATAGAAATGTCAAAGTTTACTGCACCTGCCGATATTTTGCCCACAAATTCAGAAGGAACCGTGCCGATATTTACAATATCATTTCTCCAGTCATGCCCCCTGAAAATATTCTGCGGTATATCACCAAACATTTTTGAAACCTGTTTTGAATTCATAGGTGTATGGGTTCCAAGAGCGGGAATAATGGTTGTTAAATTTTCTTTATAGTATTCCCATATATAATTTGTGACCTCTCCTGCACGTGAATGAAACCGGGTATGGTCGGGCGGAACAACCATGACTTTTTTCTTTTTCCCCAGTTTCTCAAATACGCCGGAAAGAGCCTGTTTAATATCTTCAGGTTTTAATTCGTCTGTTTCAGAACCTCTTTGGTAAAATATCATAATTTATAAATATAATGGCATTAACAAAATTAATGCTATTTATGAAAGAAGCAATGTTTCAGTTTTGCTTAAATGATTTTCTGCAGATAAAATACACAGGAACACCGATAGCAACAATAATTAATCCGGGCCATGTATAATCGGGTTTATAAATAAGCAGAATAATCATAATGAAAAGGGCGACAAGAATATATATTGCAGGAGTAAAGGGATAGCCGGGTGTTTTATACGGCCGTTCGACATCTTTCCATTTTTTTCTTAATATAAAAACACCGGAGATTGTCAGGACAAAAAATAATAACACAGCAAAAATCACAAAATCAAGCAGGTCGCTGTACTTTCCTGACAGGCAGAGCAGGGATGCCCATATACATTGTGCTGTCAGAGCAACAGCAGGAACACTTTTCCTATTCAGCTTCCCGGCACCTTTAAAGAATAGCCCGTCATTTGCCATTGCATAATAAACCCTTGCACCTGAAAGTATCAATCCGTTATTGCATCCGAAAGTTGAGATAATAATAAAAACAGCCATTATCACTGCGGCATAATCACCAAAGACAACACTCATGGCAGCTGTTCCGAGGCGGTCATCCGCAGCATACTGGATACCTCTCTCAAAGACTGTGGCCCCATGTATGGAGCCCCTCAGTGGCAATACCTGTAAATATGCCATATTTGCCAGTACAAATAGAATCATTACTGTCAATGTTCCGAATATCATGCTTAAAGGCAGGTTCCTTTCAGGCCTTTTTACTTCCTGTGCGGTAAAAGTAATGTCATACCATGAATCAGCGGAGAACAGCGAGCCAACCATTGATGTTCCTATAGCAGCAACAATAGCAAAACCAGTTAATGAAATTAAACTGCCATCTTCATTAACCTTAAGTGCATTCCAAAAAATTTCTTTATTAAGTTTAACAGCAGAGATGTCTTTTGCAATAAAAAATCCGACAATAATCAGTGCTATTAAAGCTATGGTCTTTGTGATGGTAAAGGAGTTCTGAATATATTTTCCGGTTTTTATCCCCTGAGTATTCAGCCATGAAAGAAAGACAATACATAATATAGCAACAATATGCGCTGTACTGAATTCAATAGTCCCAATATGAAGCCAGACATTTTCTACAGAGATCCATGGTATCAGTACGCCGGTGAATTTGGCAAAAGCCACAGCAACAGCGGCTATTATTCCTGTCTGTATCACCAGAAAAAAAGTCCATCCATACAGAAAACCGAATAAAGGATTATAAGCTTCACGTATATAAACGTACTGTCCGCCTGCTTTCGGCATAAGGCAAGCCAGCTCGCTGAAACACAATGCCGCTAAAACAGTTAATACCCCTGTGATTATCCATGCAACAAGCAGCCATCCAGGTGAACCGAGTGTACGCGACATATCAGCACTTACAATAAAAATTCCGGAGCCTATCATTGAGCCGACGACAATCGCCGTTGAATCAAGAAGATTAAGCCCTCTTTTAAACTGAGGTTTTTCATTTGTTTCCATAGGAACTGATTTTAACGTGCTTTAAAATTAACAAATTTGAGAAAAGTTTGAAGATTTTTTATTAAATTAACGTAATTTTGAAAATAATTAAATAGACTGAACATATGATGAAAAAAATAATCAGAACCATCAGCCTGATAATATCTGTTATTATTATTTCCGGAAAGCTGTCATCATTACTTGCACAATACAATGCTGCAAACTGGTACTTTGGCGGCAATATTCTGGGTAATTATGCAGGGATACGTTTTGACCCACCCGGAAACACCCCTGGCTGCTTACTAGACGGACAAATGGTTTCTGATGAAGGTGTTGCTGTTGCTTCAACAGATGATGGCGACCTTCTATTTTATACCAATGGCGAAAAAGTATGGAACCGCAATCATCTGGTAATGCCAAACGGAGATGGATTGTTTGGTCATGTATATTCAACAGCTGTAATTGTTGTTCCCTATCCTGAAAATGATTCTCTTTATTATATTTTTACCACAGATCATGAAGGCGGGTCCAACGGAACAAATTACGATATTGTAAATATGAATGCAGCTTTGGGATTCGGGGATGTTATCGTGAAAAATGTACAACTGCTTGACCAGTCACAGAGTACGGAAAAAATCACCGCTGTCCGCCACAGCGATGGAAGCAGTGTATGGGTCGTAACACACTCATGGGGCGACAGTAAATTCAGAGCTTATCTTGTTTCAAATACCGGCCTGGATATAGACCCTGTGATTTCTGATGTTGGAAACCTGCACTTTGACGCCAACACTGAAGGCAAATGCGGATATATTAAATTATCTCCAAACGGTAAAAAAATAGCTCTTGTCTCTTTTACATTAGGGTTTGTTGAAGTACTTAATTTTAATACCTCTACCGGTATTGTAAGCTCTTCATGCAAAACTTTTTCGGATACCGTTTCTTATTGCTATGGAGTTGAATTTTCACCCGACAACAGCAAACTTTACGTTTCGCAGACATGGAAGCCCGGAAATTGTTCGTTGTTCCAGTATGACCTGAATGCAGGACTCGCAGATGACATCATCCAAAGCAGGAAAACTATTTTTTCTTCTCCTGATTCGCTTGGAGCACTTCAGCTTACGCCAAATAATAAAATATTTGTTGTAGTGCTCCATAAAAAAATCATTGGCTCTATTAACTCCCCAAACAACTATGATGTGGCATGTAATTACAATCATACAGAATTTTCATTATGTAACAGAATATGCAATTTTGGGTTGCCTACTTTTATTCAAAGCTATTTTAATGATCCGGGCGATACTTCCGATTTTTCATTTTCAAATTCCTGCTTTGGTGATTCAACAATTTTTACCTCCGACCTAAAAGGAGGCTATGATTCTGTCAAGTGGGATTTTGATGACATTACCTCTGGCATTAATAATTATTCCTACTTATTAAATCCAAAACATCTCTTTACGTCTTCAGGGGCTTACTCTGTAAAACTTATACAATATAACTGTGAAGGCAATGATACTATTGTAAAATCTGTAACTGTCAACTATCAGCCTGTTGTAAATCTAGGCAACGACACTGCAGTATGCCAGAATTCATCATTAACACTTGATGCTGAAAATACAGGTGCAACATATCTGTGGAACGACGGAAGCACACAGCAGACATTAAATGCAAATACTTTAGGAATTTATTCTGTAACTGTAACCAGTGCAAACTGCAATGATGCGGATTCAATCACAGTAATTGTAAATCCTTTACCTTCTGTAGACCTTGGTATTGACAATGATATTTGCCAGGATTCTTCATTAACAATTGATGCAGGAAATCCGGGAGCGGCATATCTGTGGAATGACGGAAGCACTGAGCAGACATCGAATGCAGGCGCCGCCGGTATTTACTCTGTAACTGTTACCAGCTTAAATTGCAGCGATGCGGATTCAATTATCATTTCCATTCATCCTGAAATATTTGTTACTATATGTGAAGATACTACAATATGTAATGGTAGCAGCATTGTGCTTCATGCTTCAGGAGGTACGGTTTATTCATGGCATCCCGGAAACAGCCTTAATGATTCTTACAGTTCTGATCCTGTCGCAAGCCCTGACACAAGCACAACTTATTACGTAACTGTCTCAGACGGAAAGTGTATCAGCACCGATTCAATCAGAGTTTCTGTTGACGACAGGTTTGCTTTACATATACCTAACTCTTTCACTCCCAATAATGATGGCCTTAATGATATATTTAAAATCAATTCTGCAATGGTTGTTGTTTCTTTTTATGGTCAAATATTCAACAGGTGGGGAAGCCTTATCTATGAATGGTCTGATGCAGAAAGCGGATGGGACGGAAAATACAAAGACAAGGTCGTCCCTGAAGGAGTGTATGTATATGTTATCAAATCAGAAGGATTATGTGGAAGAAAAGAAATAACAGGGCATGTCACTTTATTAAAGTGAAATATAAAGCATCCAGAAATTAAGAATATCTATATGCTTTTTTCAAAAGCACCTGTTCCGAACAAAGCAAAGTCATATTTGACAGGGTCGTTTGGGTCAAATTTTGTTAAGTTTCCAGTAAGTTCTGCCACTGCTTTCCAGTCATTTTGTTTTCGCTTCAGAAGCCCCAGCATACGTGATATATTTCCAGAATGAACATCAAGGGGGCATAGTAAATCTTTTGTTCTAATACTTTTCCATATTCCGAAATCCACTCCGCTTTTATCTTTTCTAACCATCCAGCGCAGGAACATATTTAACCGTTTACACGCCGAATTTGACAAAGGGTTTGAGATATGCTTTTCAGTTCTTTGCAAAACCGGCAGTTCAAAAAAGACTTTGCGAAAACTGATTATGGCATCTTTCACATTTGAGCTCTGCAGATAGCCGGTATTAAAGACTTTTTCAAGCCCGCCATGATTCCTGTAAATATTTTGCAGGGACTTTATGAAAAATATGCAATCAGTTCCATTAAAGGTGCGGTGTACAAAATTTTTAAACTCAACAAGGTTTTTTTCTTTGCAATTATATACAAATTCATATGGAGAAAATTCCATTCTCTTAACGAGTTCATAAGCATTTTTTATTATGCTTTGCCTCTGCCCCCAAGATATAGCTGATGTCAGAAAGGCCGATATTTCAATATCTTCTTTTCTGCTGAATTTATGAGGAATGGATATTGGATCTGTTTCAATGAATTCAGGATTATTATATTGCTGGTATTTTTTTTCCAAAAAAGCATATAATTCGCGTTTATTCATAAAAAAATAGCCTCATAAAGAGGCTATAAAAATAATATTAAAAATTTGCTAACGAATAGACAATTCCTGTATTATGTTATTGGCACCGTAATATTTATCCAGCATAAAGAGCATAAACCTGATATCAGCACATATTGATCTCTGGTAATTTGGGTCAAAAGCAATTGGAGAAACTGAGGCTTCTTCGTTGATATCAAAAGCAACTCCCACAATTTCACCATTGCCGTTAAGAACAGGAGAGCCGGAATTTCCTCCATGGGTATCTTCATTTGTCAGGAAACATACCACTAAATCACCATCTTTTCCATATTTACCAAAATCTTTGTTTTTATATAACTCCTTGAGTTTATCAGGAATTGAAAATTCTTCCGGGTTATTCGGGTTTTCCTTTGCAATAAGTTCCGAAAGGGTGGTAAAATAATTATAATTTTTTGTTCCTGTCGGATTATAATCTGTCACCTTCCCGTAAGTAAGCCTCAAAGTATTATTTCCGTCAGGATATAATTTGCTGTTTTTTTCCATTTCCATCAATCCGGCAAGGAAGATGCGGTTCCCTTTGGTTTGTAATGACCTGGCTTTATTGTAACTGTCAAACAGTTCTTTCCATTTTGAATAAAAAGACTGCATGGCAATAAAACCTAAATCTTTCTCAAGTATTTTATAATCAGGTTCTATTAAAAAATTCAGCACTTTATCCTTGCTTGCAAAAACAGATTCGTTAAATACATCCTGTACAAAGGCGGCTGTATTGCCTTTGTATTTCTTCTCAATTGTCTGGAATATAACAGGACGCTGTTCTAAAGGAATATTTGTGTTTTCATAATACATCTTAAGCAACTCTGTTACTATTTTTTTATCAGTATCAGGATTATAATTTTTAAAATAATTCTTGGCTGAATAAATCAGTTGTCTCGGAATATTATACAGCTTATCTTCATTCAGATTGAGTTTTAATTCATTATAAAGTTCTTCAAAAGTATTAGCATACTGAAATATCTCACAACCTCTCTGCATGCCTTCGCTGAGATACAGCAAGCTTTCAAGGTATTTATTTGATTCATTGAAAGCATTGGAAAGGTCATTCACTACATTTCCGTATTTGGTTTTTCTGGCCGGATCCTGGCCGCACCATTTATTAAATTCATTTTCAAGTGTAACTTTCTTGTTATAAGTATCCAGACTTTTCAAGGTCTTAGTCTGAAGAATATAGAATTTCCAGTAATTGGCAGACTCTTCGTATTTTGCAATATACTGCATTTTGATTTCAGGACTTTTATCCATGTCTTCTTTTATGATATCCAGTTTTTTGGTTCTGATATTAACAATAGTAGGATTATATATGTTCAGGGACTTCTTGATACCAAAAGATGCCTGAAACCGGTCGGTATTTCCCGGAAATCCATAAAGCATTGAAAAATCACCTTTTTCAACACCTTTCAGCGATATGGGTAAATAATACTTAGGTTTCAACGGTATATTTTTCTTGTTATATCCTGCCGGAGCACCTTCGGGAGAGGTATATATTCTGAATAAGGAAAAATCACCCACATGCCTTGGCCACATCCAGTTGTCCGTGCTTCCTCCGAAATTGCCTATAGCTTTCGGGGGTGCCCATACAAGCCTTACATCCTTAAATGTTTCATAAACAAAAAGATAATACTCATTACCATTAAAAAAGCTTTTAACTTCAGCAGTATAATAGGTTTCTTTTATTGCTTCTTCTTCTAATTTGGTAGAGATTTCTTCTATGGCATTATTCCTTTCTTCTTCTGTCATTCCTGATTTCAGGTTAGGTAATATTTTTTGTGTTACATCTTCCATTCTTATTAAAAATGTAACGCTGATATTATCATTCCTTAGTTCTTCTCTTTTTTCCTTTGCCAGAAATCCATCTTTAACATAATCTGCCTCAACTGTACTGTGCTGCTGGATATAATCCAGGGCACAATGATGATTTGTCAGTAATAACCCTTCATCAGATATAACAGACCCTGTGCAGAAACCTCCTCCAATATTTAATTTAACTATTGCATCTTTAATAGATGAATGATTAATACTGTATATCTCATCTGCACTTAATTTTAATCCCATTTTCTGCATATCAGCATGATTGAGCTTTTCCACTAATAAAGGCAGCCACATGCCTTCGTCACTTTTTACAATAAGATTTGAGCCCAGTAAAAAGTAACCGGTTAATACGATAATAAGTTTTTTCATAGCTTTATAATGTTTAAAATGAATTATTTATTTGGCGTAAAATTAAAAAAATATTTTATGATACCTATTATAAATAGATGAAAATATTATCTGAAAAATAAACAACAGTCGCCGTAACTTAAAAAACGGAAGTTATTTAACAAAGCATATTGATAAACTGTTTTCCATGAATCACCTATAAATGAAGCAACCAGAAGCAGCAGAGTACTTTCAGGTTGGTGAAAATTAGTAATAACTGCATCAGCAATATTAAACGAATAACCGGGTACTATCATAATTTTCGTACTTCCGTAAATATTCTGCAATCCTTCTTTTTCCATAAAGTCAATAATTGCATGAATAGCTGATTTTCTGTCAATATTCCTGCCTGCAGGGATTCTGTCAAGGTATTCCCATTGTGATATTTCCATTTTTTTCACTTCCGCCGGTTTTAAAAGCAGGTTTACGCCAAACCAGTAAAGGCTTTCCAAAACTCTCACGGTAGTGGTCCCTACAGAAATTATCGTTCTGTCCAGATTATTATATATGTTAATCAGCACATCTTTATTTACAACCAGATGTTCGGTATGCATTCCGTGGGAAAAAACATTTTCAGAACTAACAGGCTTAAAAGTCCCTGCGCCCACGTGTAAAGTAAGGTTTTCACAAATAATCCCTTTTCGTTTTACAGAGTCAAAAACTTTTTCCGTAAAATGGAGCCCTGCTGTAGGGGCTGCAACCGAACCGCAGTTACGGGCATAAATGGTTTGATATCTTATACTGTCGGAAATAACGGGTTTACGCTTTATATACGGAGGCAAAGGAACTTCTCCGAAGACTTCAAGGATATCATAAAAGCTCTTATTCCTCGGAGTCCAGCTGAATTCAACTATTATGTAATCTTCTTTTCTCTCTATTTTCTTTGCAGTAATTTCATAACTTTCCTGATCATGGTTTTTTGTTCTGATTAACCCGGAATCTTTCCATTTCTTCAGATTTCCTGCAAAACACTTCCACCTGCATGCTCCCTGCTGATTTATATTGTCATTATCAACCGGCTCAAGGCAAAATATTTCTATCTGTGCTCCTGTATCCTTATGAAATATCAGGCGGGCATTTATTACTTTAGTATCATTAAATATCAGGAAACTTTTATCGGGCAGGTAGTCTGCAATATTATGAAACAGGCCTTCCTGTATTTTGCCGTTTCTGCCGTAAATTAGTAATTTCGAATTATCGCGGATCTCAAGAGGAAACTTTGCAATTTTGTCTTCAGGCAGATTGTATGTATAATCCTTCAGAAAAATATTTTCTTTAAACATCTTTCTAAAGTTTTCTCCAGGCATTAATATTTTACTTCTTTGATAAACTTACCGCTCTCATCCCAGAACTTCCAGGTCCCGGCAGGTTTTCCATTCTTATAATATCCCTCATACCGTTTTTTCCCGTTCATATACCATGTGATCGCCTTGCCATGTCTTATCCCGTTCCTGAAATAGCCCTCGCTCCATTTATTCCCATTGTCATACCAGAAAGTCCATTTGCCATCCTTTTTATTATCAGCGATGTCTCCTTCCGATTGTTTTTTATTGTCGGTATAATAGGTTGTTTCTTTTACCAGATTATTATTTTCATATTGCCTTGCGATTTTAGGAGAGCCGTCAGGATAAGTTGCTTCAATAAAAGTTTCGGTTTTATTTTTACAGGAGACTAATACAAAAACTGCAAAAAACAGGATATATAATGACCTCATAGTGTTATTTATTTAAAAATTGATTATTTTTTTAAATAGGATTTGTTTAATTCTTCTAAAACCTCTTTGGTAATATCATACTTTTCATCTGCAAAAAGAATACCGCTGCCAGTGGAATAACCCAGCACATAGCTGTAATTGCATTTTTTCTCCTTGTTGAATCTATGTATTAAATTAATAATGCTGTCACTAATGGCATTTTGCAGTATGAGTTCTTCATTTGCAAACTGCTGGCTCAGACTCTGATTCAATTCATATAACTGCTGTTCTTTTTCCCTTAATTTTTTTTCCTGTTTCTCTGCCTGGTCTGCAGTGATCGATTTAGAAGCAGCTTTTTGCTGAAAGTCCCTGGCTTCATCCTGAAATTTTTTATATTTCTGAGAAAATTCATTTTCTGCCTGCATCTTTTTATTATCCAAGTTTTTTCTCATCTTTTTGATAAGCTCATAATTTTCCACCAGAGAATCGGTATTAACAAAAGCAATGGTAAGATTTCCAGTTGTATTTTTCTTATTCGATGACTTACTATCGTCCTTTTTACTAAAATCCAGTATATAAATAGTAATAAGGCCTATTAATAATATCACATTAAAATAAATTAAATAATTTATTTTCTTATTTACCTGTTCCATAAAAAGACTGCTTTTGTTAAAACGTTTTTAATTGCCCAGTTCAGAAATAAATTTGATTCTCATAAGCCTGATCTCTTCCTGATAATATTCATCTTCGCCCAGATCTTCGAGAGCATCTTCAATAGAATCCGATTCTGCTGTTTTGAAATATTCAAATATTTCCTTCTGGTGGTCATTATCGATCTGTTCATTAATATAATAGCTCAGGTCCAGCTTGGTTCCTGATGATACAATGCTTTCTACTTCTATCAACAGTTCTTCCATTGTTATTCCTTTGGCGTAAGCTATATCTTCAAGTGGTATTTTCCTGTCTATGTTCTGAATGATATACACTTTAAGCCCAGATTTATTGATTGCTGATTTTACAACCATGTCCATTGGCCGCACAATTTCATTTTCTTCAACATATTTGTTAATCAGCTCTATAAAAGGTTTTCCGTATCTCAAAGCTTTCCCTGCCCCGACACCTGTGATGTTTTTTAGTTCATCAAGGGTTATGGGATACTGTATGGCCATATCTTCCAGTGAAGGATCCTGAAAAATAACAAACGGCGGCAGGTTTTCTTTTCTGGATATTTCTTTCCTCAGATCTTTTAAAAGGGAGAACAGCGTTTTATCTGTAGCACTTGTACTATGCCCTCCTCCTGAAGCAAAGAAG
>CAZSJF010000017.1:0-17390 GCA_964606705.1 uncultured Bacteroidales bacterium | reverse complement strand
TGTTAAAGATGCGTCTATTGTTTGCGTACTGCTCCCGTTGTAATTAACAGTGCTGCCTGCTGCATAGCTGACAACTGCACTTCCGGAAAAACTGCCGCCGATATTCAGAGTTCCTGCACCTGATATTGTTAAGAAATTTCTTGCAGAAGTAGCTCCGAACGTGATACCATTTGAAACTGTTAATGTGCCGGTATTGATTGTTATACCACAATCACGGTTATTATTACCCGACTGTGTGTGCTGAATGGCATTGCAGTTGATTGTTCCTGTATTTACATCAAGAGTAACATTTGTTGTGCCTGAAGTTCCTGTATGTATTATATTAACAGTACCGTCAACACTGATGATATTTGGCGATGAAACGGTTAAAGTGGTAGTAGTGGTGCCTGTTATTGTTAATGTTCCTATATGGTAAACCGGGCTGACATCAACTGTCATAACATGACTGCTTTGTATGGTAACCGTGCCGGGAGATGAATTCTGACCGGGATAACCTTCTGCAGGATTATTAACCCATGATGAACCATTCCACCTGTCCCATTTTGAAACATCAGACCAGTTGCCTGTTGCAAAAGAACGGTAATCACCTGTAACCTGTGCAAAAAGATTAATGTTTATGGCAAAAATGCATAAAAGAAAAACAAACGATAAATTACTGATATGTTTTCTAAAAGATATCATTAATAAACTAGCCGATTACACAAAAATATTAAAAAAACTTATTTAATTAATTAATATAATTAATATATAATATTAATGTAACTTACAAATGTAAGAAATTTACTTAGGTAAAATCAACACGAAAAAGGGGTAAAAAAATATGGTACTTTTAGGGGGTAATTAGTTTTTTAGTAAAAAATGCAAATTTTAAACAAAACGTTGGCTCATGATAAAAATTTACTGAACCAGTATCTTTTTTGTTACAGATTTGCTGTTGTTGTATATTGTAAGAATATACACGCCGTCACTCAGGGAAGGGATGTTGTATGTCAATACATTATTTCCTGCTTCTGTAGTAATATTTTCGTTTACTATCATCTTTCCATTGTAATCATACAGGTTAAAATGATGCAAGCCCCCCTTGTCTGAATTAAGTGTTATTATGAGATTATCATTACTAAATATTATTTCATTTATTTCCAGATTATTGCTGTTTACATAACAGTTTGCAGATACAGGCCCGGAATACGAATATTTTCCGTCAAAGTCTGTCTGCTTAAGCCTGTAATAATTTATATCCGTATATGGATTTTCGTCTGTATAAAGATAATTGATAACATTATAGCTGTCTCCTGCTCCGTCAACTTCTGCTAAAGGATTCCAATTATTTAATTCCCTGCTTCTTTCTATGGTAAAATAGTCATTGCCTGTTTCTGTTGCTGTTGACCATTCTATATTCACTTTATTTTTATCACAGTTTGCTTTAAACGACAACAGTTCTATTGGCAGAGGGCCGTTTGACTTCTCTCCTGCAAATTTTGAAAATGATGTAGTTACATCTGAAAAATAATATACTGTTCCTGAAAAATTCGTCGCACTGCCTATTGTAGGCAATTTACTCCAAGTTCCGCCTGTATAGTGTGCTATACACATGTTTGCCCTGTCAAACATCGGTAATTCTTTTGATGCATCCCAGTATATTGTTATTATTGCATTATTGCAGGTGGATACAATATTCCATGAATAATCAATTACTCTTGTTGTATATTCTGTTCCTCCGCTGCAGGTGCCGGCATCATTAACATAGTCACAAAGGTTTATATCAAAGTCAGAAGCACTTCCACTGCTGTTCAGTATATCAACCCTTGCATAGTTTGTGCTTCCGGAAGCAAGGCCTATAGGGAAATTTACGGTTTGCCCGTTGGCTACATTTGCAACTTTAAAAAAGCCAGTATTATCAACTATTACAAACCTGTCAATACCCAGAGTAGGGATATCTCCGCTATTCCAGTTTGTTATTGTAAGGTTTCTTGTATTCAATGATATATATCCGCTTGTGGTAAAATCCAGTTTGTTGCTTACTATTACATTACTGTTCAATGTAGCGGTATTGCCGCTGTTTGCTACTGTAAAGTTATAAAATGTTTCCGTACCGCCTGCATGATTTATTGACTGCGTTCCTGCTCCGCTGAATATAACTGTTCCTGCACCTTCTGTAAATCCTGATGATGCAACTGCGTTGTTGTTATTCCAGTTGCCTTTTATAGTAACAGAATTATTAGCAGGGTCAAATATTACTCCGTTTGCTATTGTAAGGTTACCGTTTATTGCTGTTGCGACACCGAGTGTTTTTGTTCCTCCGGCATTTAATTCCAGATTGCCATAAGAAGTAACTGATGTTGGCAAATTGAATGAAGAATTTGCATTATATTTTACTGTACTTGCAGAATCCAGCGATACTGACACATTGGTAGCAAACCATTTTGATGTTCGTATTGTAGTGTAAGTTGCTCCCGCTCCCAGTGTAAAAGTCTTTCCAGATGATCCAGTGATCTGGTATCCTGCATCGGCAAATTCAGCAGTACCTGATATATTAATATCTCCGTTTACCGTAATTGCTCCGCCAAGAGTTTTTGTTCCTGATCCAAAGAGATTTAAATTGTAATAAATAGAAGTATAAGTTGCGTCTATTGTTTGCTCTCCGCTTGTGGAATAACTGACAGTACTGCCCGTACCATAACTTACTGCAGCACTGCCTGAAAAACTGCCATCCATAGTCAGAGTTCCTGTCCCAGATATTGTTAAATTATTTCGTTGTAATGTTGCACCAAAAATTATATTATTGGATACATTCAAGGCTCCTGTACTTATAGTGATATTACAATCCCTGTTATTATTGCCGGACTGTGTATAAACAACAGCATTACAATTAACAGTTCCTGTATTTACATCAAGAGTAACATTTGTAGTACCCGAAGTTCCTGTGTGAATAATATTAATAGTTCCGTCAATGTTAAGAGTTACTGATGAAAGAGTCAAGGTAGTAGTGGTGGTGCCGGTTATTGTTATTGCCCCTATATGATATGCAGGGCTGACATTAACCGTTATAACATGTCCGCTTCGTATTGTAACTGTACCTGGAACAGAATTCTGACCCGGATAACCAAAAGCAACAGGATTATTCACCCATGATGAGCCGTTATACCTGTCCCACTTTGACACATCAGACCAGTTGCCTGTTGCATAAGAACGATAATCACCTGTAACCTGAGCAGACAAAAAATTTATAGTGGAAAACCATAAAAGAAAAATAACGGACAATCTCTCAAAGACTCTGTGACGTATTGATATATTTATTATATGTTTAAATATATAACTCATAATACAAAGATACTAAAAAAAAATTTAAACATTTGCAAGAATTTTATTAAAAAAATTCCGCACAATGTTACATGCATTTAATATTTTTATAAATATAATAAATCAAACAAAAGAAAGTAAGACGAAAAAAGGGGGTGTGATTATGGTACTTTTAGGGGGTATTTTAGTACCAGCAAAAGTTAACTTACTATGCAACAAGCAATTATGTTATTATATAAATTATGTTTAAATGGGTATGCAATATTATAGCATATAGATAAACATAAAATTTTATTCTTCCAGTTTCCAGGTATAATTTCCCTTGCAGTCGCCATTAGTGCGCCATTCCTTAGTTTGTCCTGTTGAGATGCAATACACTTCAGAATATGCGGAACTAAGCACCACTTCAGTTTTACCCCATGCAGGAATTGTCCCTTTGTAATAGCCGTCTATGTATATATCCACCAGATATTCGGTATAATTTTCAAAACCCGCTTTGCATTCCTGCGCATCTTCATTTCCTGCTTTTTTATCAGAGGAAGTATTGGATTCCGGATCATTCAGGTTTTTATCTTTAATATTAGGATTAAGGCTTCTTGTTTTAATTACATCCTTGCTTTTCAGGCCAACAACATTCCTGTCCTGTGCATAAGATATGCCGGTAAAAACTATCTGGCAGGCAAACAGTAACACTAAAATACTTAATAATTTTTTCATGATTTTAAAGTTTAATTTCAGTACAAATATAATTATTTTTTTTATTTAATCAGATACTTTTAACTGGCATTCTCTCTAAAAAATATTCAATGTCGTCCTAAATATTTTACGCCACTAAGGCACAAAGACTCTAAGATTCACAAAGAATTATATTTTAACAATTACCTTTTTCAAGGGATTTAAAGAATTGTTTTCAAAATCAATCTTCAGGATAAAAATATTGTGATTAAGTTTTGAGAGATCAATATCTATGCTATTTTCACCTTTATCGATTGTGAAGCTATTCTCATATATTTTACTTCCTTTAATATCATAAAGCAATATATCTGCCCTATCTGACACCAACGTTGACACGTTAATATTCAGCACTGTTCTTACGGGATTGGGATAAACAGAAATAACAGAATTTTTATTATAAACAACTGTCTGTATGACGCTATATGAATATTGTCCGTCAAAGTCTGTCTGCCTGAGCCTGTAATATGAGGTTCCTTCAAGAGGGTTATCATCTGTGGCTTGATAAATAAGAGTTGAGTAGCTGTTACCGGCGCCATCTACTGTTAATACAGACGAGAACTCCATATCTGAGCCGGCTTTTTCTACAGTAAAATAATCGTTGTTGGTTTCGCTTATTGTTATCCAGTTTATATCCACTTTTTCACCATTCAGTTTTGCCGTGAAGCTATACAGTTCAATAGGCAGGGGGCTGTTGTAACTCTTAGAACCAAATGTCCAGTATTCATCATTTGAAGCGTTAGCACTCTGAAATTCCACATATTTTTTTCCGGTATTATCATCTACTGTCCAGGGCGTTGTTTCTTTTGACCATTTAGTTGTATCAGAAGCACAGCTGTTGTTTGCGAGCATAAGATTATTTACCCGTTCAGCTGAATCGAGTTCTGGGAAATCGCTGTCGTGATAATAAATTCTTCTTTTCGTATTGGCTCCGGAAACAACATTATGCTTCCAGTATAATTTATCTGCAATTCCCCCGGGCAGTTTACTATAATCGACATAATCATAATTTAAGGGTTTTGACCAGAAAAACTGCACTTCGTTGATATTATCGCTATTTCCCGACTGTGTTGCTATGCCAAACGGCCTGCTTTCGTCGTTATTGCCAAGCGGATAAATATAAAATCCCGCATCCCTTTTAATGTTCCTGGAGACAATGCCATCAACATAAGAGTCGTTGGAGGAAGAGATTTCTTTTCTGATGGCTTTGCTGTTCATCAAAACTTTTTTTCCTGATGACATAATAAGGTCTCCATTGCTCAAAACAAGGACAATGCTGTCTGTATGAACGTTGTCATCAAGGTCAATATCGTGGTCGCATGAAGAGCCTGCTGCCCTGTTCAAAGTAATTTTCTGGATCTTACTGACTCCATCAGGCATGGGAAACTGATCCTTTGCTCCGAAATCGTTAATCACAAGTTTTGAAGAACTGGTGCTGATAATACTGTCTTTCTGGGCACCTGCGAGATTTCCGGAAATCGTAAACTGATAAGAACCAAGTATAAGTTTTCCGCTGATAATAGTGAGGTCGACACATGATGCATCACCCGAAAGAGTGACAACATTTCCACTGTCAATAACAACATTGTCGTCTTCATCGGGATACCAGCCCGGTATTTTTTTATTACCCCAGGTGTCAGGGTCGCTCCACAAACCGGAGCCGACACTGCTGAATGTTGTTAATTCACTTATTTTTCTTTTAATATCATTTGAATCAATAAAATCGGCCGGATAATCAATGCTGTCAATAATAACAGAAACACATTCCCCGTCCAGATAATTATCAATAACAGCGCTATCCCGGACATCATAAGCAAGCCAGAAAAAATTATTTCCTTCCAGTAATATCTGCGGAGTTGCTGCAGTAATTTTAAAAGGGCCATTGGGCTTAATACGTGTACCAAGCAGGTTAACGGCTGCAAAATCGGGGGAATTGCCTGTATAATAAATTTTGGCTTCGGTGATATTGAAAGAAGGATTGTCGGAAACGGCAGTGTTTAATTTAAATTCATTAACCGTTAAAGGCGTTCCGCAGTTGCCATCGGCTTTAATATTGATGCCGATTATCTCGTTCCCCAAGGAACCACGGACAATATTAGCACTATCTGCCTGATATGAAACCACAGATTTGATTTTCATATTTCCGGATTGTTTGATAACTGCAAAAACTGTATTCGGCATGTCCGAGCCATTAATCACAGCTGTTGATACAGAGGCCATAAGAACCTTCTGCACAGGAACAATAATTGACGACTTAGCTCTCACTTCGATGCCGGAAATCATCAATGTGTCGGAACGATTATATGCAGAACCTGTGGAAAATGTCACTGTCACTTTGCCTGTATCAACACTTATATCTGCATTCATAATATCATTTAATCCATTACCGGAATAAACATAACCTGAATCAGGGTTGAAAGAAAACCCCTGCGGAGCATTAAAAATAAGAGTTACATTATTCTGATTTTTAATAAACCCTGAGCTACTGTCTTCATTTTCGATAATAAAAATGGGGCTTAAATCAACATAATTGAAAGTGTCACAGATTGAAGTTGCAACAATGCCCGGTATTACATATAGCTGACAGTAATTATCATAAACGGTCGCAGAATTGAATGCAGTACATCCGTTAGAGTCGGTTACAGTTACAAAATAATCTTTCGGAAAAACATTGATAATACAACTTGAGTCATAAGCAGCTTCAGACCAATAATAGCTATAAGGGGGCGTTCCGCCGGAAGCGGTTGTATATATTGCTCCTGTTGAAGTACCGCAGATGTCAGCATGTTTAACACTGTCAATGACAACAACTAAAGGCAATGGCTCGATAACCGTATCAATAAATGAAATATTACAAAAAGCATCCGAAACAGTACATGAATAAGCGCCGGATTTTAGATTTGTTATTGCCTGCGTTGTCTGTCCGTTTGACCAGATGAAATTGTATGGTTCTGTCCCTCCTGCTATACTTGTGATTACAACAGAGCCGTCATTTGACCCAAAACATGTGATACTATCCGCTATACTTGAAACTATAATATCTTCGGATAAAATCTCCATTGAGTCCACTGCTTTACAACCAATGGAATCTAAAACTGTAAGGTAATAAACTCCAGCGGCAAGATTGTTAACATCCTCCGTTTGTGCGGCATTAGACCATGAATAGTTATACGGCGGAAAACCGTCATTCATGGATATATAAATTTCCCCATTGTTTGTGCCGTTACATGCAGGGTGAACAGAGTCAGTAATTATATGGGGAGGCGGGAAGAACGTCACATTGATTGTATCAAATTTTTTACAATTATTTAGACCTGTAACTGTTAAATAATAAGTACCAGTATTGGTCACAGAAATAAAACTATCTGTGCTTCCTGTTGACCAGGAATAGTAATAATCCGGAGAATAGCCGGCATCTAATGTTACAGTATCTCCGATACAGGTTTTTTTATCGGGAATAGTATTCAAAACAACTGCGGGGTATTCAGATATAATTATTGTATCAGCTCTGAAACATCCTGAATTTTTATCGGTAACAGTAATGTAATAAGTACCGCTGTCGCTAACACTGATTATACTGGTATCTTCGCTGGTTGACCAGTGATACAAATAATTATTATCATACGTAATACCAATGTCTGTAGATATTCCGGGACATATAAAAAAATCACCTCCAAGTGAAAAAGCAGGTGTTGGTTTTACAAAAATCTGTTTACTTATGGTATCAAGTTGTGTGTAATCCTGAGTAGCAGCAATAAGTGTAATTGTATAAGGGCCCGTATTAAGAAAAGTATATGTCAGGTTCATACTTGTATCAACCGGCATATTATTAACAAGCCAGTTATAATGCATCGCTCCTGTGCTCTTATTAATAAAATTAAGTATTTCAAACTGACAAACAGTATCTTTCTGTTTTATAAAATCGGCGAATATAGCTTTAAGTTTAAGAACCCAGAAATCAGGCATTCCGGAACTGTGATTAAACAGGACATCGCCACTATTACTATATGACATTGTATGGCCTACGGCAAGGCAGCCATTATCAGGTGTATAAACAACAGAAGACAAAATATCATCATTTAAGCCGCCGAAAGTTCTTCCCCAGATAAAATCACCATAACCGGATAATTTGAACACTCCATAATCGAAAGAACCATGATTATTAATAATATCACCATCAACAGAGGCGACAGACCCTCCGACAATATAGCAACTATCAGGGGTTTTAACAACTGACATTCCGATATCCATACCGGTTCCCCCAATACATTTCTGCCATTTAAAAGTTCCCAAGCTGTCTGTTTTAACGACCCAATAGTCTGATGTTGTATCTGTACTATGATTACCGGCAACAAAATAATCTTTGGAGTTGGAAGAACCGGCTATAAGGAAACCATTGTCAAGAGCGGGAATAATTTTATAAGGTTTATCATAACCTGAACCGCCAAATACTTTTTGCCAGTCAATCTGTCCGCTCTGAAACAACTTTACTATCCAGTAATCGCTAAATCCGTAATTCAAAGGCACATTATTATCACTTGAATTAGAATAACAGGCAAGGGCATAGCCACCTGATGTCTGAGCAATTGATGCAGCACCATCATCCATAGTTCCGCCATAAGATTTTGCCCACATAATAGTCCCTGTATCCGGTTCAGTCTTTACCAGCCAAGCATCATAATATGCACCAGAGCCGATATGGTCTGTAACATCATAATCAACAGAAGAAGATTTTCCTGCAATGATATAACTTCCGTCTGCAGATTGTATTATTGAACTTGGCTCATCAGATCCTGACCCCCCATATGATTTTACCCATTGTATGGAGCCATCGAAAAATAATTTAATAACAAGGTAATCATACCCTCCATGATATGGGATAGTATGAGAGATGTTTATTACACCAGAGTTAGTGTATCCGGCAACAATAAAACCTCCGTCATTTGTCTGAATAACAGATGTTGCCACATCCTGGCCGCTTCCTCCAAAAATTCTTTCCCATTGAATCGTCCCAAAACTGTCAACCTTAACAACCCAGAAGTCTTCATTTTGATAGGGAGGTGACGACATAATATCTCCGTCAGGGACTAAAGTAGTGTTAGTAGTACCGGCGATAATATATCCTCCGTCAAAGGTTTTAAATACCGAATTAGCTCTCTCAAACGCCGCGCTTCCGAAAGATTTCTGCCATTGGATAAAATGGTCGGGCTGGCATAGAGCAGCAAAAGGGGCAAATAACACAAACAGAGCCAGTTTAAGAATATATTTTTTCATCTGTTTAAATTTTATTATTTATCTTATTACCTGTCAATTATCTATTTATTTTATATTAAGCTTTGTACTTTTAATGCCGATGGAATACCCATATTTAATCATCGCTCTTGGTAGGCTTCTGTGCATGGGTATTTCATACTGCTAAATATTTTACTGAATAATAAGTTTCCGGATATATGTATTGTCATCATCTGTCAGCCTGACGAAAAACATTCCTTTCGGAAGCCAGTCAACGTTAAATGACATTAAATCCTTGTCATTAATTTTTATTTCTTTTAATATTCTACCGTTAATATCAATAAAAGTGATTGTGGCATTATTTTTTATTTCCTTATTGAATGCAAAATACACTTCTCCTTCTGAAACCGGATTCGGATAAATATTGAAGATATCCGAAGAAGAGAATGAATAATCTTCGAGTGCTGAGATATTAGATAAATTCACAAGCCAGTAATCCATATATCCGTGATTTGATGTAACATTAACATCTGCAGAATTAGTTGCGGCTGAGACAACACAATTATCATCATTAAGAAGCAGCACAGAATATCCGATATCAATCCCTGTTCCGCCAAATGATTTCTGCCATACAAGCGGGCCTGAGGGATTAAGTTTGAGTATCCAGCAATCGGAATTTCCGTAGTTGGTTGTAACCTGTCCGTCGCTTGATTTAGAGGATCCCTGAAGGATAAAAAATTCATCGCTTCCCTGAACCAATGAAAAAACATAATCATCCTGGCTCCCGCCAATTGATTTCTGCCATTGAATACCTCCCAGAAGATTGATTTTCACGATCCATCCGTCAAGGGCGCCATGACAATTATTAATATCTCCGTTGTCGGAATTTGAAATACCATAAATAATATAGCAACTATCCATTGTTCTGTTCATTCCATAAAGGAATTCATTTTCATTGCCCCCGTAATTTTTCATCCATAAGATATCTCCGGACGAATCGGCTTCAAAAACGATATAATCACTTTTTTCAGTGGAATAGTAATGATGATCTGTCATATCTCCGTCATCAGAATCAGACGAACCGGCAACAATAAAACCTTTATTACCGGTTTCAATCACAGCAGAAGCATAATCATTCTGGGATCCGCCATAAGTTTTTTGCCATATTTTATCTCCACCGGCATTCAGCTTAAGGATCCATATATCCGACAATCCCTGATTTGATGTAATATCGCTGTCAGAAGACAAAGTTTTTCCTGCAATTAAAATGTTTCCATCCGACATTTCAATAATATTAACTCCTTCATCATTATTGCTGCCGCCATAAGTTTTCTGCCATTCCAGACTGCCGGAAGAATCAATTTTTAAGATCCACAGGTCGCTTAAGCCTTTATTTTCAGAAATATCTCCGTCGGAAGACTGCGCAAATCCTGTCAGCAGATATTTTCCATCCTGAGTTTGAGTCATACCATTCAGGAATTCACCCTCACTGCCGCCGAAACTTTTTTCCCATACTATATCACCTGAAGAATCAGTTTTTACCACCCAGATATCAAAATAACCATGATTACCCGTAATATCATAATCATCAGACATACTTGAACCTGCTATCAGAAAACCATTATCGGAAGTTTTAATAACAAGAGGGTCCAATTCATCTTCTGAACCGCCGTAAGTCTTTTGCCATTCAATGGCTGGCTGGGATAATAACGAATCAGTAATGGTTAAAAAAAAGACTACAAAAAAACAAAAAAACACGTAAAATTTTTTCATCTGTTTAAATTTTATTAAAACCAATACTCCAAATATAAGAAAAAAAATTACAATAAAAAAGTTTTAAATGTTTCACTTTTTAACAACAAAAATTTACCTGTTGCAAGTCTTAAGAAATACTTTATCTGTAACTCATAATTTTAGATTTTTTAGAGAATATTGTTGTATTTTTGTTCCGGCATTGTACTCAAAAAAAATATAAATCAGTATTTTATCAAAAAGAAGCATTTATGAAACTAAAGTTATCATTATTATTTTATGTTACATTAGTTATTGCCTCAATACATATCACAAAGGCAAATACTTATTACGTTGCCAAAACTGGCAATGACACCTGTCCCGGCACGGAAGCAGAACCGTGGCTTACGATAACCCACGCCTCAGCCGTATTGGTTGCTGGCGATACCTGCTGGGTCAAAGCCGGAACGTATAATGAATACGTAGATTTCTGGACGGCTGGAACCGTATCCGACCCGATTGTGTTTAAGTCCTTCGACGGATGGAGTTCTGTCATCCGCGGTTCGCTTTATCTTGCCATGCCGCATATTGTAATTCAAGGGGTTACAGTGATTCTGCCAGATACCAGTGTGCGAGCCTATGCGATTCGGCTCGAGAATACTGCCGACAGCTGCACGGTAGATAGTTGCCATATATACTTAGACCCTCCTAATAGTCTGTTGTCCGTCGGAATCCTTTGGGGATGGTCGTTTGATGATTTCAACTACGGAGCTATCGTTAGTAACAATACCATCCATGATTTTGGACTAGGTACCCCGGGTGACGGACTATACATGCATGACGCTCATTGTGCAACTGTTACCCATAATACAATCTATAATTGCAACAGAAACAACATTCAGGCATACTTACGTATTGACAGTTGTGAGATAGCATACAATGTGTGCTATGGATGCATGGGAGCAAATATTCTGGTAGACGGGTGGTATTCTTCTGTTCATCATAACATCTGTTACAATGGCAAGTATGGAATTGAGCTCATCAATGAGGGACTTGTCGTTAACAATGGTCATAACAAAGTCTTCAACAATGTGCTTTTTTCCAACAAAGATGGTCTTGTTTTAATGAATGATAACGGTTACGATTCAGTATATAACAATATCTATCTGGCGAATCGTAGAAATAGTTTCAATGTTCAAGGTAATAGTTGGACTGGCCTGGTTTCAGACTATAACTGCTTCTACGGTGGATTCATCAATGGTGGCAGCTACGCCGACCTAGCCTCCTGGCAAACGAACGCTCACCAAGACCTGCACGGTATAGACATAGACCCGCTTGTTGTTGATACTGTAGTTTTCAATTTCCACCTGCAAACAGCTAGTCCGTGCATCGATGCAGGCGATACAACAGCTTCTTCATGGACAGACTTTGACGGAACCTCAAGACCTCAGGGTTGTGGTTACGACATCGGAGCCTACGAATATATTTTGGTAACAGCAAATGCAGGAGAAGACCAGACTATCTGTAATGGTACAACAGCAACATTGACAGCCACAGGCGACGGCACGTACCAATGGAACGGAGGCAATACTAATGCAACAATCACAGTGAACCCGGAAGTTAATGCAACATATACAGTAACAGCAACGCTAAACGATTGTGCATCGATTGATACAGTAGTGGTATATATTAACGATATAGGTGTTACACTTTTAGGTAATACGATTACAGCAGATTCAGCTGCTGATGCTTACCAATGGCTCGATTGTGATAATAGTTATGCTATTATTCCAGACGAAACAGATCAAAACTTTACCCCTATAGTTAGTGGAAATTATGCAGCCGAAATCACACGGGGCTCATGTACCGACACTTCTGCATGCGTACAGGTTACCATCGTTGGGATTGCATCCTTACAAGCCGGAGAAATTAATATTTACCCTAATCCTGTATCTGATGAATTGATCATTGAAAATAAAGGCAATAAAGAAAAAATAGATTTTGAAATTTTGAATTCAACAGGACAGGTTGTTTTCAAAGGGAGCCTGACAGAAAAAACTGTTGTGCAAACAACAAATTTAGTTCCCGGTATTTACTTAATAAAGTCTCAAAACCTGCATACCGGACAGGCAGGTGGTAAAACTTTTGAATTAAAAAAAGTTGTAAAAGAATAGCCACCGTACAAACAAAGCAGAACAATTATTTTCCCGTGCTTTTTTGAATATTGATGTTATTTCTGTTTTATTTTTCACTTAACACCGAACTGAAAAAACTAACACCGCAAAGTAAAAACTTTGCAGCAAGCATCCATCCTGAAAGAAAAAAAAGTATTACACCCGCTATCAGTAATGTCTCATTTGGCATACTTGCTAAAATAACGAAAAGAGCAAAACTTACTATTATCCCTATAAAAGAAATATAAAAAGGAATTTTCATCAACTTTCCCATAATTATTAATTTTCGTTAATTAATCTGAATAATATCAATTACTAAATGTCAGGCAAATATAATAATTTTATGTTTTTAGAGAATATTGTTATATTTGGTATTGCTAAATTTGTATAGAGAATGATCTTATATTATTTTTCAATCTGCGTAAATCTACGAGACCTGCCAGCCATTTTTTGACCATAAGTGGCAGGCTGGTTAGCGGGAAACAAAAAATATCTCCCGCAGATAACGCAGATGCATGCAGAAAATCTATAGTTATTTAGCAATACCTTATATTTTAGTTTCGGCATTGTACTAAAAAAATGAGATTTTAGAAGTACCATAAAATGAATTCATTATTTTTGATTTTTAATTATCAATAGTTATGAAAAATAAAATTTTATCAATTATCGGATTAATCCTGTTTGGAATTGCTCATACAGTACCTGTTGGCGCTCAATGGACACTGTCGAACGACGATACCTACATGACAATATCGGTGTCCGGAAACAATCTCTATATTGATACACTAAGGAATCCTGCCCAGGGATGGAACTGGATACAGAGTCCGTCGGAGGTTCCGCTACTGAGTAGTGTAAAATATTCAGGAACAACTTATCCAATTACCTGGACTTACCAGGATTCTACTGTTGTTCAGAATGCTAATAGCAAGATGATTACGCTGAGATTTTCCCATAGTACAACACCAAAACTTGAATTAAAATCAATCTGGTATGTTAATACGGGATCAGGACCTGTGGAGAACTGGATGACTATAGAGAACAAAACAAACGGAAATGTAACCTATTTCTCAACTACAGCTGCAGCTAATATACAAATCCGGTCAAACAATACTGTTAATCTTTTTCGTTTCGATAAAACAAATGTTGGCTGGGGAAAGGTTTATAATGATGTAATAGGTGCTAATGCCAATTTTTCTACAAGTACTAATATTATGCCTTATATAATGCTTGATGTCGGCTCAGTACACGGATTATATCTCGGATTTGAGTGGGAGATTGGTAAATTTCAGGTTTCATCGGGTGCTGATTCTTTTAATATTACCGCTTCTGTTTTACCTATTACCGAGGATGTAATAAAAGCCAAAAATGAATTTTTTATAATCCCTAATGTATATTACGGAACATATAAAGGTGATATTGATGACGGCAGCAATAGATTTAAAAAATGGTTCTGGAACTACAAAATTACCCGAAGCCTGTATAACAATACCAACGAACCATGGGTTATGGCTTGCATCACACCCGGGGGAACAACACCTCAGGGCACATATGACTACTATGCTGCATTGGGAGTAGAGGGTGTTAAAATGGATTATTGGGATAGCACGTGGACTTGCTGGTACACCAACAGAGACTGGATGTATCACTCTGCTGTATGGCCAAGTGGCTTTGATTTTGGATTAAAGGCACATAATGCAGGACTTAAAGCATCATTATACATGGGGGGCACTTATAATGACTGTGACCTGACCACAATAGCAGGAAGAGATGCCGAATTATCAGCAATCTTAAACAGATATGACTGGGGTTGGTTTGATATGTGGAGGACTGATATCTATGATGCCCCTTATATTCCTATACCTCAAACTTATAATGGTGTAACTAACTTTTTGTATATTCAGGATTCATTGATTAACAGCAGGCCTGATTACAGATATGAGAACTGCGCCAATGGTGGAACATATAAGGGGTTTGAAATATGCAGAAGAATGACATTCTGTACAATGAATGACGAAGGTTACAATGCAGCAATGACACGTTCAACATATTATTCCAATTCTTATGCAATCAATCCTGTTCAGCTAAGATCAGACCATACAGGAACATCCGATTTAGATTACAGAACAGATATGATGGGAGCCTGGATGTCTAATTTACCAAATAAAAATATGATTTCTCTTTATAAAAACAAGCAAAGGCCTATTTTAAGAGGTGCTGATGTTTATCATATACTCCCAATGGCAGACGGCATAAATTGGGATGGTTTGGAGTACTTCAATACAGATATAAATAAAGGATCTGTATTTCTTTTTAAACCGTCAGAGGATGCAACTGATGGCAGTTCTAAGGTAATTAATCTCAAGGGATTAGATAATAATACAAAATACACATTAGAATTTCAGGACAGGACACAGCTTAATTGTGTTATGACCGGAGAACAACTAATGAATGATGGGATAAATGTTACAGGCATGTATGGCGAAATGGCTTCAGAAATTATATGGCTTGATGGCAATCCAGTAGTCTTGTCAACCGTTCCATCAGGCCGCTGTGGAGCAGGAGTTGTAACACTGCATGCTACAGCCAGCTATGGAACATTAAATTGGTATGCAGATTCTACAGGGGGTTCTAGTCTAGGAACAGGAGAATCTTATATAACACCAAGCCTTAGCACTTCCACAACATATTATGTGCAAGCCTCCGAAGGAGGAAGTTCTTCTCTGAGAATACCTGTTACAGCAACAATTGGTACAAGTCTTCCTCCAGCACCAACCAATACATCCGGTTCACACAAACAGGCAATATGCAGTGGAAACACTACAACATTAAATGCAAGCGGCACCGGATCATTAAGCTGGTACAGTGATTCAACCGGCGGGACATATCTTGGCAGTGGCACAAGTTTCACAACTCCGGTATTAAATAGTACAACTATTTATTATGTACAGGATAGTACTTGTGGAGCAAGCGCTACACGAACAGGTATTGCTGTAAAAGTATATAATCCGGGAATAACATCTGTAACACCGTCAACCCTTTGTACCCCTGGAACTTTAATTCTGGGTGCAACAGCAAACACAGGGACAATAAATTGGTATGAAGAACTAACAGGTGGTAACATTCTTGAAACAGGAACATCTTATATAACACCAAGCCTTAGCACTTCCCAAACATATTATGTTGATAATGTTGTCAGTGGCGGGCAAAATTTCCTTCTTTACTCAGAACAGTTTAATAATGCTGCATGGTTAAAAGTTAATGCCACAGTTGTTACCAATACAACAGAAACTACCGACCCATTGGGAGGATACACTGCTGAAAAATATATAGAGCAACCTTTCACAGGAGTCCTTTCTGCTGTATATCAATATTTTTCCGTATTAACACCTATTACCTGTTCGGTTTATCTGAAAAAAGGTACAGCCAGCTGGGTTCTTTTGTCTGTACATGGTACAGGATATTGCTGGTTTGACTTACAGAATGGAGTAACAGGTTTATCAGGAGGAGGAATACCACCTACACCTGCTATTGAAAGTGTCGGTAGCGGATGGTATCGTTGTTCTGTAACTAATCTCTATTATTATCCTGATGCATTATCTATACTCATTACAACCGGAGATGGTGTTCTTGATCATGATGCTGATGGCTCTAAATATGTGTATTTATGGGGTGCACAGGTAAATCATACCCCTTCAGCACTTAACTACCAGCAAACAACAGAAACAACAGTAAATGATTATGCAGACGGATGTGAATGTACTTCAGCAAGAACTCCGGTAACAGCTACAATAAACCCTGATATAACTACTACTACCAATGGAGCAACCATAAGTTCAAATCAGAATGATGCAACTTATCAATGGATAGATTGTAATAATGGCCTTGCAATAATTCCCGGAGAAAATAATCAAAGTTATACAGCAGTTGAAAACGGCAGTTATGCAGTTATTGTAAATGTTGATGGATGTATAGATACTTCAGAATGTGTAAATATAATTAATGTAATTGCTGAAAACAATTTAACAGAAACAGTAAAAATATTTCCTAATCCTGTAAAAGATGAAATAAACTTTTTATTAAATATAAACCATTCATCTCTAATTGAAATAAATATTTATAACATTTGGGGTAATAAAATTTTATCTAAAAATGAACCAATTGTTAAAGACAATGATAAAATCAGTATGAATGTAAATAATTTGCCAAATGGATTTTATTTTA
>CAZSJF010000016.1:0-18157 GCA_964606705.1 uncultured Bacteroidales bacterium | reverse complement strand
TGCAGGTGTATCATCAACCCCTGATGCAAGTTCACTGCACTGGAATCCTGCAAAATATGCTTTTATTGAGAAAAATATGGGAGTTTCATTATGTTACAGCCCATGGCTAAGAGCTTTGGTCAGCGATATAAGCCTTGGTTATCTTTCATGGTATAAAAAGATCAATGAGAAACATGTTATTGCGGCATCCCTGCTTTATTTTTCTTTAGGTGATATAGAATTTACCAGTGACATCGGTGAAAGCATAGGCAATTTTAAACCGAATGAATGGGCTCTTGATGTTGCTTATTCAAGAAAATTATCCGAACGGCTTTCAGGCGCTATCGCTTTCAGGTATATTTATTCAAATCTTACTAACGGTGTTTTTGTAGGTAACGCCGAATCACATCCCGGCAACTCCGTAGCAGCAGATGTATCATGTTATTACCAGAAAGATGTCGAACCTTTCGGACAGGATGGGATATTTGCTTTTGGTGTGAATATTTCAAATATCGGTGCAAAAATTTCCTATACTGAAAATATAGAAAGAGACTTTATTCCCATAAATATGCGTTTTGGGCCTTCATTAACAATAGACCTGGACGAGTATAACAGGTTGTCATTTCTATTTGACATCAATAAATTACTGGTTCCCACTCCACCTATATACAGTGAGGGAGGTGATTCTATAATGAAAGGCAAAGACCCTGACCGTTCTATCGTAAGCGGTATGTTCGGTTCTTTTTCTGATGCACCAGGCGGTTTTAGTGAAGAAATGAGAGAATTTACATACTCAGTCGGAATGGAATACTGGTATGACAAGCAGTTTGCAATAAGAGGCGGATGCTTCCTTGAAGATAAGACAAAGGGCAACAGAAAATATTTCACACTGGGAGCAGGGCTCAGATATAATGTATTCAGCCTGGATTTTGCTTATCTTATTCCGATGGAACAAAGAAACCCGCTCGAAAACACCCTCCGCTTCACACTGTTGTTTGACTTTGACGCCTTTAAAGAACAAAACAATTAATTAATGAACTTCAGGGCAGGTTTTGGTTTTGATGTCCACAGGCTGGAGGAAGGGAAAGATTTATTCATAGGCGGCGTTAAAATCCCACACTATAAAGGTGCTGTCGCCCATTCTGACGGCGACTGCCTGATACATGCAATATGCGATGCAATACTCGGCGCTGCAGCTTTAAGGGACATAGGCTGGCACTTCCCCGACACTTCCGCAGAATATAAAGGCATAGACAGTAAAAAATTACTGAAAAAAGTTGTAAGCCTCATTGCTGAAAAGGGTTATGTGATCAATAATATTGACACCACTGTCTGCCTTCAGAAACCTAAACTTTCGGAATATATACCTGAGATGAGAAAAATTCTTTCACAGACAACAGGCATAGCAGAAGATGATATATCCGTAAAGGCAACCACCACCGAAAATCTTGGTTTTGTAGGAAAAGAAGAAGGCATATCAGCATATGCGGTTGTGACTATCCACAGCAGCAAAGGATAATTCCTTATCACCTGATCAATTTTACCCCGATAAATTCTTACTGAAATTTTTGTCCTAATATTTTATTTTCTTAAATTTACGTTTGTTAATTTAAGTCAAACCATAAACCAATTTTTATGAAACTGAATAAATTTTATATTAAAAGTATGATGTTAAGCGTCCTTTTTGCTTTATACATCAATATCAACATTTATGCAGAATCAGAACCTAACGACAATGCTGTTTCTGCAAACGCCTTATCCCTGAACGGTTCAGACAACGGGAACCTGACCTCCCCTGATGACAACGACTGGTGGAAAGTTACAACGGTAACTGACGGAAAACTGATAATCAGTACTTCATCAGATGTTACTGGCTGCTTTATCCTGTATCTGTACGACCAGGACATGGGTTATGAAATTATAAACAACTATGCGGTTTCATGCAGCATATTTGACAAAAGCGTGGAATATTCATTAAAAGCGGGTTATACATATTATATAAAAGCGAACAGATACAGCGGCTACGGCAATTACACCATCACTTCACAATTTATTACTTCTTCTTATTCCAATGATGTTACCCCCAATGAAACAGCCAATGATGCACAGCCTTTAGGGCTGACTGACAATTCAACAGGTTATCTGGGTGCTTTCGGAAACGGAACTACAGATGTGGACGACTGGTGGAAAGTGACTACAACAAATGACGGAAAATTAAAAGTAACTACAACATCTGATTCCACTCTCTGTGCAATTCTGTACCTGTATGATCAGAACATGTCTTCTGAAATTATAAACAATTATGCCCTTTACTGCAGCCAGTATACCAAAAGTATTGAATACTCATTAAAAGCAAACTACACATATTATATAAAAGTAAACAGGTTCAGCGGTTACGGAGGATACAGCATTGAAACAGAATATAAAGAATCCTCATATTCCAACGACATCACACCTAACGAAACAGCCAATGATGCACAGCTCTTGGGACTGAATGATAATTCATCAGGCTATCTGGGCGCTTTCGGAAACGGGGCAACAGATATGGATGACTGGTGGAAAGTAACTACAACAACTGACGGGAAATTAAAAGTAACCACAACATCTGACTCCACACTCTGTGCGATTATGTACCTGTATGACCAGAATATGTCTTCAGAAATCGTAAATAATTATGCTCTTTACTGCAGCCAGTATACCAAAAGCATTGAATACTCCCTGAAAGCAAATTACACGTACTATTTCAAGGCAAACAGGTACAGCGGCTACGGCGGTTACAGCATTACCACACAGTTTATTCCTTCTTCATATGCAAATGATACTGTTTCCAATGAAACAGCCAATGATGCACAGCCTTTAGGATTGAATGATAATTCATCAGGCTATCTCGGCGCTTTCGGAAACGGGGCAACAGATATGGATGACTGGTGGAAAGTAACTACGACAACTGACGGAAAATTAACAGTAACTACAACATCCGATTCCACACTCTGTGCAATTATGTACCTGTATGACCAGAATATGTCCTCAGAGATCGTAAATAATTATGCTCTTTACTGCAGCCAATATACCAAAAGCATTGAATACTCCTTAAAAGCAGATTATACATATTATATAAAAACAAACAGGTACAGCGGCTACGGCGGTTATGTCATCACTACGCACTTTATCCCGGCATTATGGCCTAATGATACTGCTTCCAACGAAATTTCTCAGAATTCACAGGCCCTCACCATGGAAGAAACATCAACGGGCTATCTGGGAGCTTTCGGAGACGGAACGATTGACTGGAATGACTGGTGGAAGGTAACAACAACGGAATACGGGCAGATTAAAGTCACCGTCATGTCGGACTATAACATGCCCCTGTGTGCCGACCTGTATCTGTATAATCAGGATACCATTTCGGAGCTGGCTAACACTTATGCCATAAGCTGCAACATCCACAAGAAAGATGTGAAATATGTCCTCAACCCGGGAACATATTTCATCAGGGCAAACAGATATAGCGGCTACGGGTCTTACAAGATCACACCCCATATGATGTTCAAGCCTATTGCTGATTTCACCTATGTACAGACAGTCAACACCTTCGGTTTTACCGACAGCTCGACATACGGAGAGACTTACTCATGGAACTTCGGCGACGGCAACACAGGAACAGGAGCCAACCCGAGCCACACATACGAGGACCCCGGAGCTTATAACGTATGCGTGATCGCTTCAAATCCTCTCGGCTCTGACACTATGTGTAAAACTGTTGATGTAAAAGGAATACGCTTAGTGGTTGACAACAAAGGCGGCAATACGGGCGACGCTACAATATCTGTTTACGGAGGAGGATTCAAGCCGGGCTCTACCTTTAAATTAAGCAGAAGCGGGTATCCCGACATCACAGGAGATACAGTACTTTCTCCTTCGCCCGGTGTACTGCAGGCAACATTCGACCTGAGAACACAGCAGACAGGCGCATGGGGTGTGGTTGTCGAAGTGCCCAGCGATACATCCATGACACTGGCAGGCGGATTCACCATTGAACAAGGCGTCCCCGCCGAACCATGGGTTGATATTGTAGGCAGAGACAGGATATTGTTCAACAGGTGGCAGACATACACCATAACATACGGCAACAACGCAAATGTGGATGCTTCAGGAGTACCCCTGTGGCTTGTCATCACAAATGAACCAGGTGTTGAAGTAGAATTTGTCGACTTTGAAATAGCACTGCCGCAGGTTGCAATAGACAGCGGGTGGACAATCATTAAAGACTCCGTACCAATATATTTTGAAGTTGACAGCTTATACGGCGAAGCATTCAAGTGCAGGGTATATCCTTTGTATATTCCTATCATCCCTGCAGGCCAAACAGAAAGTGTTAACATAAAGATAAAAACCGGCCAGAATATAAGGGTTATGGCATGGATGAATCCTCCTTATTTCCAGTCGCCCATGAGCCAGGAAGCCAAGAACTGCATAATGTGGGCGCAGGCAAAAGCCCTTTCAGGCGAGCTTATAAGCCTTATACCTGGAGCAGGGTGCGTAAATTCAGTAGTCACAAATTACATCTACGACCCGTGGAAATACCCAAAACCAGGGCCTGAAAAGAAAAAGACATGGGGAAGCACGCTGTGGACACTCGCTACAACAGGACTGAGCTGTGCAACAAATCTATTTCCTGTAAGTGCAGCTGCCAAATATGCCATAACAGTTGCCAAACTAGGGGCAAAAATATATAACAACTACCAGGCAGATAAAAGCTGTAAGGAATCATTCGGCAATCTGTCACAGAAAGACAAGAGCATAACGGCAGTATCATCTTTCGACCCCAACGAAAAGTCAGGGCCCGACGGCTATACTGTCAGCAACTACACATTAAAGAATGCCGAATTCCCTTATACTATTTTCTTTGAGAACAAGGATTCTGCAACAGCGCCGGCACAGGAAGTCTTTGTCACCGACTCGCTGGACCTTTCCTCTTTCGACATAACAAAATTCAGCTTCGGGCCGATAAGCTTCGGTGATACTGTAATATATCCTCTGGGCGGGATAACTGAATTCACAACAGATGTGGATCTGAACCCCGATAAAAACCTGATAGTGCGCATCAATGCAGTGCTGGATACTGTGACAGGCGTTGTAAAATGGGCGTTCGTCTCATTAGACCCTCTTACTATGGCATTAACAGAAGACCCTCTCGGCGGGTTCCTCCCTCCCAATGTTGTTTCTCCTGAAGGGGAAGGCAGCGTGTCATTCAGCGCAGGATTAAAATCTTCTCTCGCACATAATGACAAAATAAAGAATATGGCAAGCATCGTTTTTGACCTCAACAATCCTATTGTCACAAACGAATGGGAAAACACCATAGACCTGGTTAAGCCCGTAAGCCACATGATAGCTCTGGACCCTGTCATCAACGACACAACATTCCAGATAGAATGGACAGGTTCTGATGACGGCAGCGGAGTGAAATATTATGCTGTATATTATTCGGAAAATAATAATGAGTATGAACTGTGGGTATCACATACTGCCGCCACATCTATATCTTTTACCGGCAAACTCGGAAGCACATATAAGTTCTACAGCATCGCCGAAGACAGCGTCGGGAACATTGAAGATGACAAAACAAGCCCCGAAGCATCAACACAACTTTCTATAGACGATTCAAAAAATTTATTGTCTGATGCATTGTCAATAATTCCAAATCCTTTAACAGACATTTCTCTTGTTGAATATAAAGTGGCAGAAGCAGGAACGGTTAAAGTATCTTTAAGGGATATGTTCGGCAAAGAAATAAGAGTGCTTGTGAATGAAAAGAAGACAACAGGCAAATACAGCATTTCGCTCAACGCAGGTGATTTTGAAAGCGGAATTTACTTTGTGATTTTACAGACAACAAAGGGAATTGTCACTAATAAAATGACTATTCTGCGGTAACGTTTGCGGCTTTAATTTCGTGCGGCCTCCCTGCCTTGTCTAAAAGAAGGAATGTTTCTGTCCGCTGCTTTCCTGTCCACGAAGCACGTGCCGCATGAATTAAAGCCGCTGTTATAGGCATGTTACTTTCTATAAATACGTTAAATTTGCTCACTACAATTATAAGCATTCCTGATTTGATTTAGAACTCTATCTGACATTCTTAGCACTTTCGGTATTTCACGAACAGGATATTTCTTTAGAAAACGAATCCCTTTTATTGGGGAAACTGCCTTTTTATAAAGATTGAAAAACTCCTTATAAAATTCTTTCAGAGGCAGTCTTGTCGGTAGAAGTGTATGAAGCAAATCAAAATAATCGTAGTTACGAATTATTAATTTATTCTTCACTTCCTCGTAAAAATCTGTTCCGGGAAAAGGTGTTAGTATTGCAAAGGTAGCAAAATCCAAACTAAGCTTTCTGCAGTATTTCCTGAACTCTTTGAAATCTTCAGTAGTAAATTCTGGTTTAATAATAAAAGAAGCGTATATTTCAATGTCTAAGTTCTGAATTATTCTTACTGCTTCTTCATTGTCTTTAACCGTTGATTTCTTACTGATATTCATCAAGTCTTCGTCTCTGAAAAATTCAAGACCGATAAATATCCTTTCCAAACCAACCTCTTTCCATTTCTCAATAAGTTCAGGGTGTCTCACAATGGTATCACTTCTGCCGTATAAAAAATAACGTTTCTTTATTCCTGCTTCTTTTATTAATTCAGCAAGTTTCAACATTCTTTTTGTATCTAAAAGGGATTCGTCGTCTGCAAAAAAAACAAACTCCTCTTTTATTTTCAAAAGCTCACTAACTATATTTTCAGGTGTTCTGGTAAGGTATCTTCCATCTGTAAGTTTCCATAAAGCACAAAAGTTACACCTGAAGGGACATCCCTTTGATGTCCGTATAGATGCCAGTGGCTTCATCCATTCTGAAAAATAGTGCTTTCTGTATTTCTCTGTTAACCCTCTCGCGGGAAATGGAAAAACATCAAGGTCAGCCACAGGTTCAGGAGAGGTTTTAATTAAATTTCCGTTTTTTAAACAGACTATCCCCTGAATGTCTTCAAAACTTTCATTTCTTTCCAGCCTTCTGACAACTTCTTTGAAAACAAAAACACCCTCACCCACAATAATAAGGTCAATAAAAGGTTCAAGAAAATCATCAGGAGAAACAGTTGCATGATGTCCACCAACAATTGTAAATACTTCAGGGTTCCATGATTTTATTTCTTTAAAAAGTTTCTTTACAGTATTTACATTTATCGTATATGCTGTTATACCAATAATATCAGGTTTGAATTCATTGAAAACATTTTTTAAATTCTTATCAAGTCGTAAATCAATAATTTTCACATCATGGTCAGTAATAACAGCCGAAGCGATATATTCAAGGGCAAGGGGCTCATAAATAAACACATCCTCACCACCAATTGTGTCTGAAGCTTTTGCTGGTTGAATGAGTAAAATCTTCATTATATTCTTTCAGTTTAAACTCGTACGCTTCACTCTCTCTTATTTCATCTTGTCTTCGCTAATGTAATTGCCTGTAACTTGTTTATAAATACGGATTAACCGTACCTATACAACAAGTGTGTGTTGGTTTTATACAGTTTTTTATTGTTTTATTGTATCTTATTTTCCTGTTAGTACATTATTCTTAATCGTGTGGGGATTTAAAATTCAAAACAACATAGTTCATCATTCAAAATTCCCTGCCTGCCGTCTGTGGTCCAAAGCTTTGGCAGGCAAGCTTGTTCGTTATTCGATATTCAAATATCTTTACACAACAAAATCTTTTGCTCTTTTCAGGACTTTTTCTATCCCTTCTGTGTTTTTTCCTCCCGCAGTGGCGAAGTAGTCCTGTCCGCCGCCGCCCCCGTCAATTTCTTTTGCAAGTTCTTTTACAATGGCAACGGCATTAAGTTTTTTCTCTTTCACAAGATTTTCCGAGATCATCACAGAGATGGCTGCCTTGCCTTCGTTTTCACATGCCAGCACAAGAAATAAATTGTCAACAGAACTTTTAAGGCTGAAAGCAAGTTCCTTCAAACCGTTTGCATCAAGGTCAACTTTTTCGGCAATAAAATTTACTTCGTTTATTTTCTGAATCTTTTTTATCAGCTCGTCTTTGACCAGCCCTGCTTTTTCTTTCCTGAAATTTTCTATTTCTTTTTCAAGAGCAGTGTTTTTATTTATCAGGTCCTGTATGTTTTTAACAATATCCTTCGAACCTTTAGCCATCTCTTTCACACTCTCCACTATTTCAATCTGGGAGTTTACATATATCTCGGCATTTTTTCCTGTTACAGCTTCTATTCTTCTTATTCCTGCGGCAATAGCGCCTTCGGAAATGATTTTGAAAAAGCCTATTTTTCCAGTAGCATTAACATGCGTGCCTCCGCACAGTTCAACGGAAAATTTTCTGTCAAAAACTATCGCTCTCACAGTGTCGCCGTATTTCTCGCCAAACAAAGCCATAGCTCCCATCTCCTGTGCCTTTTTCATAGGAATGCCCCTTAATTCCTCAAGCGGGATGTTTTCCCTTATTTTTTCGTTTACAATATTTTCCGTTTTTAATATCTCTTCTTTTGAGAGTTTTGCAAAATGCGAGAAGTCAAACCTCAGGCGTTCATCATCAACAAAAGAGCCTTTCTGCTCAACATGTGTACCCAGTACCTGCCTCAGCGCCGCATGCATAAGGTGTGTGGCAGAATGGTTGGCTTCAGTGCTTCTGCGTTTTTCTGTGTCAACACTCATAGTAAAAATTTTAGATAAATCTTTTGGCAGTTTGCTTGCAATATGCACTGTAAGTTCATTTTCCTTTAAGGTATTTTCTATAAATATTTTTTCACCGCCTGCTTCAATATAGCCTTTATCGCCAACCTGCCCGCCGCATTCAGCATAGAAAGGCGTTTTATCAAAAACAAGCTGGTAAAATTCCCTGCCTTTGGATTTTACTTTCCTGTATTTTATTATTTCTGCTTTTGCACTGAGGCTGTCATATCCTGTAAATTCGCTGCTCCTGCCCTCTTTCAGCACAACCCAGTCGGCAGTTTCAACAGCAGCATCCTGACGTGAGCGGTTTTTTTGTTCTTCAAGGCATTTATTGAATTCTTCCATGTCAACACCTGATAATATTCCTCTTTCTTTAGCCATCAGGTCGGTCAGGTCAACAGGAAAACCGTAAGTATCGTAAAGTTCGAAAGCAAATTTCCCGTCAATTTTTTTAATTTTTTCACCTGTTGCATATTTTTCAAAACGATGTATACCGTTTTCCAATGTTTTCAAGAATGAGATTTCTTCCTCTGTTATTGCTTTTTTAATAATGTCCTGCTGTTTCTTAAGTTCGGGAAACACTCCTCCCATTTGTTTTACAAGTATCGGGACAAGTTCATTAATAAAAGGCTCTTTCAGGTTAAGGAAAGTAAATCCGTATCTTACAGCCCTTCTGAGTATGCGCCTTATCACATATCCTGCACCAGTATTTGAAGGCATCTGCCCGTCGGCAATAGCAAACGATATTGCACGCAGGTGGTCGGCTATTACGCGGAAAGCTATGTCTGTTTGCTTATTTTGATCATATTGAATTTTGGATATTTTTGAAATCTCGTTGAGTACAGACTGAAAAACATCTGTATCATAATTTGACTTTTTTTCCTGCAGCACCATGCAAAGCCTTTCAAAACCCATACCTGTGTCAACATGCTTCTGCGGAAGGGGAACGAGTTTTCCGCCTGCCTGCCTGTTGAATTCAATAAATACAAGGTTCCATATTTCTATCACCTGCGGATTGCCTTTGTTGACAAGTGTTTTGCCGTCAACCTTTTTACGTTCTGCATCATCGCGTATGTCAACATGTATTTCGGAGCAGGGACCGCAAGGGCCTGTGTCGCCCATTTCCCAGAAATTATCCTTTTTTACTCCCAACAAAATCCTGTCTTCAGAAATTACATTTTTCCAGTAATTATATGCTTCCGTATCTTTTTCAATATTGTCACTTTTATCCCCGCCAAAAACAGTAACATATAAACGTTCCTTATCTATTTTATAAATGCCTGTGAGTAATTCCCATGCCCATTCTATGGCTTCCTTCTTGAAGTAATCTCCGAAAGACCAGTTGCCAAGCATTTCAAACATTGTGTGGTGGTATGTATCTTTACCTACTTCTTCAAGGTCATTATGTTTTCCTGAAACCCTGAGGCATTTCTGTGTGTCTGCAACACGTGAATTTTTTGCAGGAATATTGCCGAGAAATATGTCCTTGAACTGATTCATCCCTGCATTTGTAAACATCAGCGTAGGGTCGTTCTTTACGACCATTGGCGCAGAAGGGACAATAACATGCTGTTTCGATTGAAAAAAGTCGAGGAATTTTTTTCTTATTATGTCAGAATTCATAATCTAATATCTTTAGTTTATTAATTATTTCAACTTGCCCATTCGATTTTAGACTTTGTTACCAGCCGTGGTTAATTACTTTACATTTATATATATCCTCAAGTTTTACATCAGGTGTCAACGGTGTATTTAAATGCACATATTTTAACCATTTTATTTTACTTTTTTGTAAACCAAATATTAATGCCCTGTCTGAATGAGAATAAACCATACAGCCATTTTTAACAAAATAATTTCCGCCAAGTTGTTTTTTGATTTCTATTGTATCAAGTCCTATAAATGCAAGTTCTGGTAGGTCAAAGTCGTTGTATTGTGCAATAACTTCAATTAAAATTTCTTCAGGGTCTAAATATTTATTTTGGTATTTTCCAAGAGGTTTGTACGTAGTAATTTCTAAACCATCCATCATCTTTACAATTTTGTCTTTTGAATTTCCAATATAACCTTTTAATGGTGGAAATAAGAAGAAACTATAATACATCCCTTTTAAATCAGGCTTAAAAACAGGCTTAAAAAAATAAGATTTTTTATTGCATCCTCCACTGTTAGTACCTCCCTTTTTCTTTTTGAAATTATAAAGATCAAATGGTTTTAAAAGAAAACTATCTATGTGAGTTAATTCATTTTGTTTTGCCAAAATTTGATTATTTTTAATTGTTTTGGACTTTGTAATAGTATCAGCATTTTGCGTTTCATTGATAGTTTCAGGTTTTTTTTTACCTGTCTGATTACAAGCTAAAAAAGATGTTGCCAATATAATGGTTATTAAAAATAGTACTGTCTTCATGATAGCTGGTAATGTTAATGATTCATAAAAGTATTTGCAAATTTAGATTATTTTATTAATTTTGCTTTTAAGATAATACCGGCAAAACCGCAAATCAACATAAAGCGTTGACACACAGAACCATGCGGTGATAATTAATTATGGCAAGGATAAAGATAAAATACAAATTTGACCCTCATTCGCTGAGTTATGAGCAGATAGCAACCACTATTAAAGACAGGCTTCTGAAATTTCTTTATGTAGTTGCTGCGGGAGCGGTTTTTTCTTTTGTTGTTCTTCTGATAGCATATAATTTTCTTGATTCTCCGAAAGAAAAGATCCTGAAAAGAGAGATACGCCAGTATAAGCTGCAGTATGAAATTCTGAATGAACGCCTTGACAGGATTTCAATGGTGATGGACGACATACAGAACAGGGATGATAATATCTACAGAGTTATATTTGAAGCTGAGCCTATTCCGAGCACTATCAGAAAGGCCGGCTATGGCGGTACTAACAGGTATGCAAAGCTGGAAGGATATAGCAACTCCGATATACTGACAGAAACAACAAAAAAGATAGACCTTATCTCACGGCAGTTATATATTCAGTCCATATCATTTGACGATGTATTTAAAATGGCTAAAGGCAAGGCGCAGATGCTTGCATGCATTCCTGCAATACAGCCTATTTCAAACAAGCAGCTGACAATGATAGCATCAGGTTTCGGATATCGTTTCCATCCTATCTACAAGACAATACGCATGCACACAGGCATAGATTTTACAGCACACAAAGGCACGCCTATCTATGCAACAGGCGACGGGGTTGTCAGTAAAGGCAATGAGAATTTATCCGGATATGGAATTGCTTGTGTAATTGACCACGGTTACGGATATAAGACATTATACGGACACATGTATAAGATGATCGTTAACCCCGGGCAGAAAGTTAAAAGAGGGCAGGTTATAGGATATGTTGGAAATACAGGTATATCAATAGGCCCGCACCTGCATTATGAAGTAATTAAAAACGGCATTAAAGTCAATCCTATTAATTATTTCTACCAAGACCTTACACCTGAAGAATACGAAAAAGTTATTGAGATATCATCGAGAGTCAACCAGGCATTGTCGTAATAAATCAAGTTACAGGTATAATTCATTTGCCTAGCAATATATAGTGTTATTAATAATAAATGGAGGAGCAAAAAATGACTAAACACAAAAAGACATCCATTTTGTATGTGGCAATTTTATTTATTCTGAATGTAGCAGTAAAAGCAAATACTTTCTATGTTGCTACAAATGGTTCCAATACAGCCCCATATGAAACGTGGGCCAAAGCCGCAACAAGCATTCAAACGGCTATAAATGCTGCTAACAACAATGATACTATCATAGTCGGAAGCAGCGACGGGCATGGAGCAGGAGTTTACACCGAGAATATAGTTGTGAACAAACAATTAATTATACAATCGGAGAATGGATATAACACAACCACGGTTATAGCGGCAAGTTCAGATTCCCATGTTTTTGAAGTGACAGAAAATAATGTAACTATTGATGGATTTTCAATCTATGGCGCCACCGGATTAGAAATGGCTGGAATATATTTAAGTGCTGTGAACGGCTGCACTATTAAAAATAATCGCTGTGGCTGGGACGGTTCATATAAAAACTTCCGTGGTATCCATATGGTCTCTTCCGGCACCTGTACTATTAATAACAACACATCCTGTTATAACAGCGGCGAGGGAATTTATCTTGATTCATCTAACGAAGATACTTTAACGTTTAATGTAACAAAACATAACAGCAGTGATGGTATTTCTTTATCTACTTCATCAAACAACACCTTAAACAGTAATATTGCCGACAGCAATAATTTAGATGGATTTCACATGGTACCTTCCTCAAATTACAATACTCTGAACAACAACTCTTCATCAGGTAATGGAAATAGCGGATTTCTTATTGTGGCATCTACAGATAATAATCTGACAGGCAATACGGCAAATAACAATCTTCCCTCTAATGGTTTTTATTTATATTCTTCAAATAATAATACGCTAAACAATAACACGGCAAACAGCAATAAAAATGGAATTTTTTTGGAAAACAATTGCTCTGACAATGTTCTTATCTACAACACCGTGACCCACAATGAGTTTGGAATATTTTTATCAGAAAGTTCAAACAATATTATAAATTACAATACCATGAATGACAATGACGGACGTGTGGATGGTGATGGAATTATGTTAGTTGAATCTTCATATAATACTATTGCACATAACACGGCAAATAATGACCCCGGGGATGGAATTGAGTTTTATCAGGCATCAAACAACAATATAATCGATAATACTATCATCAATAGTGGCTGGGGAATACGTATCAATCATTATTCTTCATACAATGTCCTGAGCAATAATATCGTTAATAATGGTGTTAAGGGTATCGTTCTGGAAGAAGCAAATTCAACAAATAATATCTTAGTAAACAACACTACGGATAATAATAGCGAGGATGGAATTTATTTATATGACAGCACATCAAATAACACGCTCATCGGCAATACAGCCAGTAACAATACTAATTATGGAATACATCTTGATTCTTCCAGCAATAATACTATATATCTCAATAATCTGATTGATAATATCACAGACAATGTTCTTTCAGAAAACGGTTCAACCAACACATGGAATTCACCCACCACAATATACTATGACTACAATAACGGAACATTTTATAAAGAGTATTTAGGCAATTATTATAGCGATGGAACCCATACCGGCAGTAATGGAATCGGGGGCACGTATACCATTGCCAATGACAATAATGATGATTATCAATTAACAGATACCTCCGGTAATTATTCTCTTCAAGTCTGGTGGTTAAACAGCGATAACAACATGTACCTGACCGATGCCTCCAAACCAGGAGGAAATGACACGATAAGTAATGGTGGGGCTCAAATCTGGAAAGCCGATCAGGCGGCTTTAGTAAATATGGATTTTTTAGGCAGTGATACATGGACAGGACAATTGGTTTTTGCTTCAGCACCGGCAAACGGACACACTTTTACCATTGAGATTGGCTCTTCTACAGATGGAAACGATTTTACAGCTGGTGGTCCCTCTGCAAATGTAACAGGAGACGGAAGTTCAACAAGTTTCACTTTTACTACAAATGCAGACGCTTTCACATTAACAACCGGAAATTATTTAGCTTTAAGGATAACAAGCAACTATGCAGAGTATAGTATAAGTACCGGCGCTGCATGGTGCTATATATCTTCTCCTGAAGATATCACAACTGACGCCTATCCCTCTGAAGGCAGCTTAAAAGTTCAACAGAATTTTCCGAATCCGTTTAATTCTTCTACTAAAATTGAATTCACTATTCCTGAAGCCGGCAATGTGGAAATAAAAGTATTCAATCTTTTAGGAAAAGAAGTCGCAACATTAGTAAATGAACAAAAACAAGCCGGCACATATAGCACAGAATTTAATGCAGATAATCTTCCGGATGGAATATATTCCTATAAAATAACAAGCGAAAATTACTCTGCAATAAAGAAAATGATACTGTTGAGATAAAAACGCATAACTGACAGGTATTTGTTTCCGTATCTTTATTGTTACATATGTCAGCGGTTACAACCATTAATATTTACTGAGTGTTTCTTCTATCACTATGCTGTATAACTGCTTTGTAGAGATTCCTGCCACATTTGCCTGCTTCGGCACAATGCTGTTTTCAGAAAGGCCGGGGATAGTGTTTACTTCAAGAAAATAGAAATTGCCGTTGCTCAGGATATAGTCAAAACGGACCATTCCCCTGCAGTTTAAATTTTTGTAAAGGTGCATGGAAATTTCCCTGCATTTTTTTCCTTCTTCCTCAGGAATTCCTGCAGGTGTTATTTCCTCTGCCATCCCCTCGGCATATTTCGCTTCGTAGTCAAAAAATCCTTTTTTGCTTACAACTTTTGTCAGCGGCAGAACTGTCACTTCGCCTTTTTTTCTTATCACCCCGCATGTTATTTCCGTGCCGCTAATGAATTCTTCTATCAGCACTTCCTCGTCCTCTTTAAAAGCTTCGACCAGCGCCGGCTTTAATTCCTCTTTCTTATTCACTTTTGACACTCCTATGCTTGACCCTCCGTTATTGGGCTTTACAAAGCACGGCAATGAAAGCTCTGAGATTATTTTTTCCTCTTCAACCTTGTCATTTTTTGAAACGCATACTGCTTTTGCCGTCATGACACCAAGCTGTGAAACTATCTGTTTGCACACATATTTATTGAATGTTATTGCAGAAGTGAGCAGGCCGGAAGAAGTATATGGCATCCCCATAAGGTCAAAATACCCTTGCAGTCTGCCGTCTTCACCGGGGGTTCCATGTATCACAAGAAAAACACAATCAAATTTTATCTTTTTTCCGCTGACTGTAATGCTGAAATCGCTTTTGTCAACAGGTATTTCGTCATTGCTTTCAACACACACCCATTTCTCTTTTGTTATCAGTATTGTGAACACGTCATACAGCTCCCTGTCAATATTTTTCTGCACTATTTTCCCTCCTTTAAGGGATATGTCATATTCTCCGGAATATCCGCCTATTACTAATGCTATGTTTTTTTTCATCTGCTTGTATTTTAGTTTTGCAAATATAATTATGATTTCACAAACTACTGTATATTTTAATAAAAATCTGCGATAATCTGCGTAATCTGCGGGAAACAGAAAAAAAGGACATAATCTTTTATTTCCAAAGCCTAACTACTTTCCGTATAAAATGCTAAATTTGTTCCTGAAAAACACAATAATTGACTATTTTTATAGTTTAATTATAGAACAATTATTTTAATAATGGGTGCATTTTCCGAATTTGTAAGAAGCCGGGTGTTTTATAAGCATCTGTTTATTATGTTTCTGCTTACCTCTTTTCTTATATGGGGGACACTCAAGATACTTGATGTCTATACCATGCACGACAAATACGTTACTGTTCCTGATTTCACAGGATTATCCATAAAAGACCTTGATAAGTTCACAACGGAAAATAAGCTGAGATATGTAATAATTGACTCCATATATGATTCCAAGAAACAAAAAGGCACTGTTGTAGCGCAAACCCCTTTGCCCAAAAGCAATGTAAAAATCAACAGGAGGATTTATTTAACTGTGGTCTCATTGCTGCCGGAAATGGTCACTGTGCCGAACCTCGTTGACCTCACCATGCGGCAGGCTGTTTCACGCCTTGAAACATACGGGCTTAAGGCAGGCAATATTGAGTATGTCCCATCGGAATATGCCAATGCAGTCCTTCAGCAGAGATATAAAGGCAGGGCCATAAGCCAGAAGATACTGGAGGAAGGAAGCCTTAAAGTGGAAAAAGGCTCTGTCATAGGCCTTGTAATTGGTGAAGGGTTAAACAGCCAGAAAACACTTGTCCCTTTCCTGTACGGGATGACAAGGGAAGAAGCCGAAAGTAAAATATTTTCAATTTCTCTTAATATAGGCATGGAAGCTTTTGAAAACTGCAGGACAAGTGAAGATTCGTCTAAGGCAAGAGTGTTCAGACAAAACCCGGGTGTTTCATCAGGGGCTTATTTAAGATTAGGCTCTGCCGTTGACCTGTGGTATAAACTGCCCAGGGAATTTAATTTTGATTCATTAGTTAAAGCAAAAGCAAGAGATACCGTTAATCTGAATAAAGATACTGTAATCACAGAATAACTATGAAAAGGATAATAATAAGTTTCGTAATTATGTTCAGCATTTCATGTGTTTTTTCACAGGAAGTCCTGACAGGCCTGCAGGTCAATCCCGTAATAAAAACCAACTCATTCAAAAATCCTGATTTTCTGAAAAGTGATTTCCCTGCTATCCCTGTAATAAATGAACTCCCTTTCCTGGATGATTTTTCTTCAACAGATGTTTTTCCCAGTTCTTCCCGCTGGCTTGACAGGTATGCTTTTATAAATTCCGATTATCCGCTGTCTCTTGTTACTATTGGCGCAGCCACACTGGATGCTATCAACGACAAGGGGGAAATATATGAAAATGCAAACAGCTACCAGTTCACTGCCGACTCACTCACATCCGTTTATATCCGCTTAGACACTACATTTTTAGGAGGGACTCCGAAACCACTTAATATCTCAGATTCTCTGTATCTGAGTTTTTATTATCAACCCGGAGGAGGAAATGACACCTTTAATATCGGAAATAAACCTGATGCAGGAGACTCCCTTGTGCTTGAATTTGCAGTTCCTTACGGAGATTCTACAAATATGGAAGCGGACAGGATCTTACTTCCCGGCGACTCTGTATGGGTGCCGGAAAATAACGAGTGGCTCAATGTTGACAGCTATCTGCATGACACCATAGCACTTCTGCCGGATGATAAAATATGGTGTGAAGCCTGTTCTGATTCTGTAATCATTACCAGCATCTTATTTCCCGGTGATTCTATCAAATGCAGTGATCTGGATACTTTCTGGGTAGTACTGGATTCAGCTGTTTTTGATACAATTGACCTTGTTTTACTGCCCGGAGATATCATGGAAAATGTCAAAATAACCAGGTGGGACAGGATATGGAGCACTGAAGGCATCAGCCTTGACACATTATATGCAAGAGACAGCTCATTATGGGGCTACGTGATGATACCTATTGTTAATCCCATGTACCTGACAAATAAATTTCAGTTAAGATTCAGGAATTATGCAAGCCTTGCAGAAGCCATGCTTCCGTCATGGGCGGGAAATGCCGACCAGTGGCATATTGATTATATTTATCTGAATACTGGCAGAAGTGATACTAATCAAATTACTAATAAAATAATAGTTGATGTTGCATTTACAAATAAAATGGAAAGTCTGCTCAAATATTATCAGGCAATGCCATGGTCGCAATATAAAGTAGATACAATAGTTGAGGTAAAGGATAGTTTACGGTTTGATTATAAAAATTTTAACACTGATGCAAGAAGCTTAAATAGAAATATTGAAATCATAGATATAT
>CAZSJF010000015.1:0-18159 GCA_964606705.1 uncultured Bacteroidales bacterium | reverse complement strand
ATCAATAAAATCAAGGGGTTTAGAGGGTGTTTTTCAAAAGTGCGGAAAACAGGAGCACGACCTATAATGATGTTATAATTGTTACGAATTATACATATTCATGGAGCTATGGTTATTTTCCATGGGACACCAAAGAATATTATGCAAAAAATATAGGACTGATAAAAAGGGAGCATCGCAATTATCCTGATACAACAGCAATATATACAGATTTTATATTAATCGATTACTTTATCAATCATTAAATAATAAATGGTCGAAACTTCGAGCTTTAATTAAATTTTTTGTATTTCACGATGCATTCTTCCGCTTGTCTTGCAACATTCTCGGCAGTATATCCGAATTTTTCATCAAGCACTTCTGCAGGTGCGGAATAGCCAAATGATTCGAAGCCAATAACTTTTCCAAATGGTCCGGCAAGGCCTTGCAGTGTTACAGGTAAGCCTGCAGTAAGTCCCAAAACAGGGATATTGTCAGGAATTACCTTCTTCTGGTAAGCAGCATCCTGCTCTCTGAACAGTCCTTCAGAGATAACAGAGACAATTTGAGTTTTTATCCCTTTCCGGTTCAGCAGTAGTGCTCCCTCAACAAGAGTGGCAACTTCTGAGCCGCTTGCTATAAAGATAATATCTGGTTTATCTTTAATTTCATTAACTATGTAAGCGCCTTTTTCAGCTTCTGCGGCATCTTTGAATCTCGCTGAGCTTTGTTTTGCTGGCAGGTCTTTGATGTTCTGTCTTGACAGTATCAGGGCTGTCGGTGTCTTTGTATTTTCCATAGCCATTTTCCAAGCCACAGTAGCTTCATTTGCATCGGCAGGCCTCAGCACCAGCATGCTTCTTTTTCCTGAATGATTATGGAGATGTTCCATAAGCCTTATCTGGGCTTCATGTTCAATGGGTTGGTGTGTGGGGCCATCTTCCCCTACCCTGAATGCATCGTGTGTCCACACATATTTTACAGGCAGTTCCATAAGAGCAGCCATCCTCACAGCGGGTTTCATATAATCAGAGAACACGAAAAATGTTCCGCAAACTGGTATCACACCGCCGTGCAGAGCCATGCCGTTGGCAATAGCAGCCATAGTTAGTTCCGATACACCTGCCTGCAGGAAAGCCCCTGAAAAATCACCTTTTTTAAAAGCCTTTGTATTTTTGAGGAAGCCGTCTGTTTTGTCGCTGTCGGAAAGGTCGGCAGAGGCAACTATCATGTTCTCAGCATGTTTTGCAAAATAAGACAGAACCGTTGAAGAAGCCGCACGTGTGGCTATATTTTCTTTCTGTATGATTTCTTCATAATTGATCTCGGGAACTTTTCCTGACAAGAACTTTTCCAGTTTAGAGGCAAGTTCGGGATTTGATTTTTCCCACTTTTTCTGTTCCTCTTTTCTGAGCTGTGCCTGTTTTATCTTCTTATCTTTTATTTCGGAATAGTATTTCACAACTTCAGGGAATACTGCAAAAGGATCCTGCGGATTGCCTCCTAATTTTTCAACTGTCTTCTCAAACGAAGCACCTGCCTTGCCAAGGGGCATGCCGTGAGTGGCACATTTTCCTTCAAAGCTTTCGCCTGTTGCTGTAACAGCGCCTTTGCCCATAATAGTTTTCCCGATTATGAGTACAGGTTTTTCCTTTTCTTCACTGGCTTTTTTCAGGGCATTCCTGATCTCGTCAGCATTATTGCCTTTAATTGTAAACGCTTTCCACCCCCACGATTCGTATTTTTTTGCCGTATCTTCAATTGTGACAGCTTCAGTCTTTGTTGAAAGCTGTATATCGTTTGAGTCATAAAACATTACAAGGTTGCTGAGGCCTAAAAATCCTGCAATCCTCCCTGCACCCTGCGATATCTCTTCCTGTATGCCGCCGTCAGAAATATAGGTATAAGTTTTATGCGAAAGCCATTCGCCGAAACGTGAAACAAGAAATCTTTCTGCAATGGCAGCACCTACTGCCATAACATGCCCTTGCCCCAAGGGGCCAGAGGTATTTTCAATGCCTCTTTTCACGTCAACTTCAGGATGTCCTGGCGTAGGGCTTTCCCACTGCCTGAAATTTTTAAGCTCTTCTATGGTGTATTTGCCGAAAAGTGCCAGCTGGGAATACAACATCGGCGACATATGTCCGGGGTCAAGAAAAAACCTGTCACGGGAAGGCCATTCCGTATCAGACGGGTCAAAATTCAGAAACTCCGTGTAAAGGATATTGATAAAATCCGCTCCGCCCATAGCTCCTCCCGGATGCCCCGATTTTGCCTTCTCAACCATTGCTGCAGATAATATCCTTATGTTGTCAGACGCTTTGTTTACTACTGTGTTGTCCATGTTAATTTATTTTGTGGTTTATAAATGGTCAATTTCCGGTATAAAGATAAAAAAAAGAAGAAATTTTAAAGTAAATTTGAAAACATTTAAGATGGCTATGTAATATATTATAACCTTATATTAATTCCGTTTCTGTGTAACATCAGTTATTTATAACCCTTCCTTTCCACCTGTATTTTAAGATATTTCCGGCAATGCTGATTAGAGGGATGCACAGAATATTTATTATCTGCACAAAAATGTAATGGTAAAGAAGTTTTTTCTGTTTTGTAAATATTGTTATACAAGCCATTATGGGAAAATCAATAATAAGTTTTATTGTAAAGAAAAACACAAAAAGTTGTAAAAACCCCACGTTAATAAATAGCCCCGAAAGCAGGCATGCAAATAGCAGAAGATTATACATAAATATTATCAACGAGGTACTTATTATATGAAAATCCTTATACCCTTTGCTTTTTGAAACCCACCTTATCCGTTGGTTTATAAAGTCTTTTACTGTGCCTGCAGCTTTTGTAAAAACAACAGCATCATAGTTTTTCAGGAATCGGATATCATCTTTAAACAGTTTTTTAAATTTCAGAAGCAGGAAAATATCATCTCCGGAAGCATATTTGTCGTTAAAGCCGCCTATTTGCATAAATGCAATTTTTTCATAAATCAGATTTGCCCCGTTGCACATTATCGGTTCTTTTATATTTGCAGAGCCTGCTCCGGCAGCTATGAGGCTTAAAAAATCGAGAGCCTGCCATTTTTTAAAAATACTGTCTGTATCATTGAAACTAACCGGGGCTATTATCATTTTGGGCTTATATGTTTCATAAAAATCTGCTATTGTTGACAGCCACTTCTTTCCCATCCTGCAATCAGCATCGGTTGTTATTATCAGATCCCCCTTGGAATTGTTAATTCCCTCGCACACAGCCTGCTTTTTAGAAACGCTGGTTTCTTTTAATTTTATTAAACGGATAGCAAAATGATTATTTGTTTTAATAAATTCTTCTGTTAGATAAGCAGTCCTGTCTTCAGAATGGTCATCAACAACAATAACTTCATACAAGTTATCAGGATAATCCTGGCTTATTATGTCATTGAGGCAGTTTACAATATTATCTTCCTCATTTCTGGCCGCTATTATTATGCTGATATTTACAGATGGCTGCCGGATATTTTTCTTAAATGGTTTGAATTTAAGCCAACCGTATGTATAAGATATTATTGTGAAGCTATAACATATACATAAATAACTGAATATAAAAAACAGTATTTCCACTTTTTAATTTTTATTTCTGAAAAATTTCAGGCTGATAATAAAAAATCCACCTGCCAAAGCAGGTATTGCGAGGTTTATAGCCCATAATAATGTTGATGAAGCCAGAATGCCGATATTAACCTGTTCATTCAATAAACCGTGTTTGATAAAAAAACAACCTATAAAATATAATGCCACTGAGCCTCTCACTCCCAGCTCTGATAAAGCTATTGTGGGAATAACGCTCATAGCAAAAAATGTCAGTGAAATCAGAAAAAAAGCTTCAAAAAAAGGAATTTTTACTCCGAACATATTCAGCAGTAAATAATATTGCAGCGAAAAAATGCAGTATCTTATAAAACTAAGAACAAGTATTCCGAATAATTCTTTTGCCGAGTAAATAGAAAAGACATGCAGATGGCTTTTTAGTTTTTCATATTTGTTAAAAAACCTGAACCGTTCAAATAAAGTAGCCAGTATTGAAATGTTGAAATATAATATGATAAGTATAATTATAACAGCAATGACTAAAATAAAAATACCGGAATACGTATATATGTTAAAATATCCCTGAAACTCTACATATTTAAAAATAAAGATCAGAACACTTATCAACCCTGCTGTCACAGTAATAATAAACTGGCTTATGCTTCCTGTAATTGTTGCAAAAGTCCCTTCCCACGGATTTGCTTTCTCAAGAACAAAAACCCTTCCGATAAACTCTCCCGTTCTGCCGGGCGTAAAAGTGCTCACCGTCACACCAGCAAGGACAGCTTTGAAAGCCTTAAAGAAAGATATTTTCTCAATTTTACTGATAAGAAATTTCCATTTGTATGATTCAGTACCCCAGTTTAGCAACATCAGTAGAATGACAAGGTATAACAAAAGATTAAATAAATGACTGTCAAATAAGGATTCAACACCGCTGAATGTTTCTTTTATCCCTCTTTTGTATAAGATCTGTTTATATATGAATCCGTAAGAAGCTATAATTATTAATGTTTTTAGCAAAAAACTGTATATTTTATGTATTTTAGCTTTTGATTTCATCACTGTATTTTAGGTTTGAAAAAAGAACGTGTAATATTAGGAATAGACCCCGGGACAAATATCATGGGATATGGCCTTATCAACATTGAAAACAATAATGTTACACTTATCGACATGGGGGTTATCAAATTAAATAAACTTAGTAATCAGGCATTAAAGCTAAAAAAAATATTTGAAACAGTTTTACTTTTGATTGATAAGTATAATCCTGATGAACTTGCAATTGAAGCTCCGTTTTATGGAAAAAATGTTCAGTCAATGCTGAAACTCGGAAGGGCACAGGGCGTTGCAATGTCTGCCGCTTTATACAGAGATGTGCCTATTCATGAATATTCTCCTAAAAAAATAAAACAATCAATAACAGGAAATGGTAATGCTTCTAAAGAACAGGTTGCTTCAATGTTGTCCAGTTTAATTTTAATAAAGGATCCTCCTGAATATCTGGATGCAACTGACGGGCTTGCAGCTGCACTATGCCACTATTTGCAAAAAAATCCGCAGGTTGAGGGTAAAAAGTATTCCGGCTGGAATGCATTTGTTGTAAAAAATCCAAACAGAATAATAAGCGAATGAATTTGCATATTAAATTTGAAGACACTGAACTTGCCTGCCCGCCGTACAAAGTACTTTGGCAGGCGGGCCGAAGTGCCGGAATATGCAAACTTATCAGCTGATGTATATTTCAGAACTCTAGTCCTATTCTAAAGCATCAGAAATTTTATCTGCCAGTTCTTTAAATTCTTCAGGAGTAAGTTTGAGCTTTGGCTTGGAAAAATCAATGTCATAAGGCCCGTTTAACGGTACAAGATGAATATGTGCATGAGGAACTTCAAGCCCTATAACAGCTATTCCCACTCTTTTGCATACAATAACTTTGCCGATTGCTTTTGCAACCTTTCTGGCAAATGCAAACAGACCTTTGTATGTTTCATTGTCCAGATCAAATATATAATCTGTCTCTTTTTTAGGAATTACCAGGGTGTGTCCTTTTGCCAGAGGATTTATGTCAAGGAAAGCGTAGTAATTATCATCTTCGGTAACTTTATAAGAAGGGATTTCTTTATTGACTATTCTTGTGAAAATGCTTGCCATCTTTAAAGAATTTATTTATTATTTTCTTGTGATCTCAATTATTTCAAATTTCATTATCCCTGCAGGGACTCTTATTTCAACTTCATCCCCTACTGATTTTCCTAGTAATCCCTGTGCAATAGGAGAGCCGACAGAAATTCTCTGAGATTTCACGTCTGCTTCATTTTCAGGAACTATTGTGTATATCATTTCCTTTTTATTTTTTTTATTTTTAATTTTAACCCTGGACAACAACAGAACCCTTGAATTATCTATTTTTGATTCATCAATGATTCTTGAATTGTTTATTGCTTCCTGAAGTCTTGCTATTTTTAATTCAAGCATTCCCTGGGCATTTTTAGCTGCATCATATTCGGCATTTTCCGTTAAGTCTCCTTTTTCTCTTGCCTCGGCAATTTGCTGTGATATAGCGGGTCTTTCAAATTTAATAAGCTGGTCTAGCTCATCCTTTAGTTTCTGAAAGCCTTTTTTTGTGTAATATTTGATTCTTTCTGACATAATAATATAATTATTTAACGCTGAGTTTGACGTAATTTATTTATGAAAATCCTTTAAATAAAGAATATCCAACACTGAATATTGAATGTCCAAATAAAACATTTTTTACTTCATAATTCTGCGGTTCAATATTCATTATTTGATATTTTAATATTTATGTTAATAGAGTTAGACATATATATAAAACATAAGACCCTCTTTATTCAAGGGCCTTATTTAAAAAATATTTAAAAAAAGTGCTACAAACTAATCCTGATTCCTATGCTGTGGGTGCCGTCAAAAGGATTAGTTGCGCGGTATGAGTAATCCAATGAAAATTTACTTTTTACTTCTTTCGTTTCTTTATCTTTACTCATAGGTACATCAACAGAGAATCCTGCACAAGGTCCTGTATATACTGTTGTTCTGTCTTCCAGTTTTGTTATACCATCTTCATAGGCATATCCTGCCCTAAGGAACAGACATGATTTATAACTATATTCAAGGCCTAACATATACTGGTCTTTTGTAAATGAGTTGGACCTGAAATTAAATGCAGCTGTCAGTGAATTGATTTTATTGATATAAAAATCATAAGAACCGCCTATATTAACCATAGTGGGCAATTCCATAGGAGCCGATCTGTGATACAATGTCATGGAATTATCGCTGCTTCCTACAAATCCTCTGAAAGATAAACCATCGCCTGAATATCTTAAAGGGAAACCCACATTTCTGAGAGAGATTCCGAATTTAATATTATCATCTCTCTTTTCTGTTCCTGTTACGTATTGAATGCCTGCGTCAAGAGCTATACCCTGTGCACTGACGTTGGAAATAGCTTCAGATATTATTTTACAGTTTAATCCTCCGTAAATACTGTTGGAAAAGGCTTTTGCATACGACAGGTTAATATTCATCAATGTTGGAGAATAGGTTCCTATGCCGCCGTCCGGTTCATCAACAGTTGCTATTTCTATTTCCCCGAATGACATAGCCATTATTGCAAGGCTTATTACACTTGCCTCTCCGGCTTTCTGGGAAAATCCGAATGTGTTGATATGTATATCAGACCCCTGGAGCCAGTTGGTTCTGTTAAATACCAGTTCGGTTTTCTGAATAAATGCTGTGCCTGCTACATTGAGATTAACGGACTCTAATCCCCGGATACATGCACTGTTGGCATCTCCCCATCCCGAACTGCGTGCCCACGGGTTTATTAATAATTCCATAGCTCCTGCTTGCCCGGCCCTGTCTTTATTTCCGGCTGTAACTGTATTGTTTGCAGGTATTGCTAAAAATCCTGTTATCACAGCTATTACTGAATATTTTAATAACTTTTTCATATATGTAGTTTTTATATTGTTTCTTTTTTATTTTAGAAAGCATTCAGGTCTGTAGGCCTCATGGCTCCAAACCACTTAACCACTCTTTCTCCAACGCCGTCTGCTTTGATATGTATCAGATAAATACCGCTTGAAATAGGTATTCCTGCATAGTTCTTCAGATCCCAGTCTATTGAAGTTTTTGCCTCTGACTCTTCATCGCCGGCATCCTTTCTTTCTTTTCTTTCATCCACTCCGGATAAGTCAACATTAAACTGCCTTATCATTATACCATTGATTGTATATATCGAAATAGTGCATTTCTCAGGTATATTAGCTATTCTTACCCTGTTGTCCAGCTGGTTTGTTTCATATGAATCGTATGCATAATAAGGATTGGGAATAATATTTATCAGAGATAACGCATCTTTTGCTGTTGTATTATCATTATCAACAGGCTGTAATCCACTGGTGGAAAAACTATACATAGGATAGTTATTATTCTGTGCTGAAGTAGCTGCATCACTGGCATTATCGAGATAACGCTTATACGGTTTGGTTACTCTTATCCTGATCTTGGCTTCATTGGAAAGCCACAGGTCTTCCTTACCGCTTACAGCCAAAGGAATTCCTACCCACATGATATCTTTATACACATCCTGTTTGTCTGAAGTACCGCCGGTTGTAAGTTTGGAATACACCCAGCTGCATCCGTCATATGCAGGACACCTCGAATTGGAGTTATGTGCTATGATATATATGTAATGTTTGCCTCCGAACAAAAAATCACCGTCACTAGGATAATCACCATGTACAGGATTTATTTTATTGGAAGTGGGATTAAACTTCATGTCTCTTCCGTTTTCAGCAACAAGCCATGAATCTTCTCCAAACATAATATTCAGCCTTTCACCTGTTTCCACATTAATGGCATATCCAGGGAACCAGCCCATGCCTGTTCCTGTTCCGTCAGAGTTTCCATCCTGTCCGACAGACTGCCCTGCTCTTAAACCGAATTTTGCCTTACCCCCTTCAGCTAAAGCAGTACTAGCTGACATTTCAATAACACAACTCCTTGACCATTTGGTTTTATCAGGTGTTAATACTATGTCAACACTGAATGAATTTGTTATATTATTAACCATATAAGAAGCATCATATAACGAAGGACCATTTCCGCTTGTTGAATGTGAGCATAATTTATATGGTGCCCATGTCCCGTTTAATACTTTTTCATAATATTCTTCAGGGTCATACCATGATCCCGGAATATAGTCGTTGTTATCATCATCATTGTCATCTTCCACCATACCGGAACGTATCCAGTTATAATTACCGCCTCCGTCTACATCTGCTACACCGGAGAACCATTTTTTAGAACTGTCTGCATATTCAATTGTAGATTCAATAAATCCGTTTTTATCAGCATCATCACTGCCCGGGTTATAACATTGTTCGATAGTAACAGAAATTCCCAGGTCAAGCAGTAATTGTTCATTTGTAATCCTGATGCATTTTTCAGAAGAATATGTCAGGCCATTATCAGTATTTGTTAATGTCCAGTTGCTTGAGTCTATATCATTGTCTGCAGGCAGGTCAAATTTAAGTGTGAAATTGGCATTCACTACATTAAGCGGGTCAACAACCTTCACATTGATAGGTCCTTTCCCTCCTTGGTAAGTAACCTGTTCCACGCTGCCGGTTGCACTGTTTAATATGTCATTAATACTTTGTTCGGTGAGGTCAAGAATATTTCCTCCGTTGCCGCATCCTTCAAGCCGTGTAATTTGAGGCCCGTCGCCATAAGAAGAGTTTAATGTTTTCCCGTTATCTTCAGGTTGGGTTTTATGAGGAATTCCTATGACATAAGAGATAGAGCGAGACATAGCGTCTTTACGTCCGGCAATATAAGGCTCCTTTTGTCCGTATAATCCGTTCACTACTCCTGGATCCTGGGAATACTCCATATAATTGTTATATCCGTATGCTATTGCCATAAAATAATATTGCTTATGATTAACAAGCGTTCTGTCTCCTGTTGCAAATGCATCGTCAGTAATTTTGAAAGTATGTTTTATCCCTTTGTCTTCACCGCTTACTTCTTCCTCGGGTTCGCTCCCGCCGAGTTTTTCAGAATAATAATAATTGACCAGCTGCCCTACACCGTTTTTCAAATCACACTGTGCTACAAGCCTCACTTTGTCAGGGTCATCTATGTCTGCTATATTTGCTGTTGCATCTTTTAACTGGAATACCTGATAACCTTCGAAGCGATATAAAGAATCCCATCTCGGAGTTACAGTGTCAGGACATTGAATTCTCGGGTCATATTCCGTATATTCTTCATTATAATTATTAGAAGATTTTCTGTTGCTCAGATAGAGGATGAGTTCTTTATCCAGTTCCTGAATTATTAAATCCGGGGCATCAGGGCCGTCAAGTATTTTAAAACAGTTGTCAAACAACATCTGGCATTTGTCATCAACCACTCTTAATAGTTCAACTGAAGCCATAGGTCCGCCTGAACTTGCTCTTGCCCATGGAATACCAACAGTGATGTAGTTAACAGCACCTGGTTGTAAAGTAAAAGGCCCTGCAGATTCCATAAAACGCCTGTCACCCGGTGCATTTTTTGCCTGTTTTTCTGTCCAGTATTGACCGTTAATAGGAAACTGTGTAGGTACGCCGTCAGTACCCCAGTTACATGGGTCGGAATTTCCCGGGAACATGAAATCACAGACAGGCCCACTGGCTTCAGGGTCGTTTTGATGTGCATTTCCTCCGGTATGCATTTCTGTACCGTCTCTCCATATACCTTTTAAGTAATTATAATATTCTATCGCAGAAGTCGGATCTCCCTGTACTCCGCTTGAATTATTATGATAAACAAATCTTCTCATCCCGAACCTTTCATTATCAACAATACTGTCGCCGAAATTAACTCCGTTTATTGCAAACTGGTCGGTTTCGTTAGAGCTGTTCAGTATAGAGCAGTCTCCTGTGAATTCCGGATTATCCACACCATCAGGGTCTATGTAAGGCCCCTGGAAAAAGTCAACACCTATTGCAGGCGGCTGGTCTCCATAATGATCCGGTAACCCTGTTCCGTCAACATCCTTTCCGTTATAGCAATATCCTAATCCCCTGTTTACATCGCAGCCTACATAGTCATCCCATGCATCTCCGAGATCTGTGTCAACCCACTGGCTGAAATAGGTTTTATTCAATTTGTATGTTGAACGGTTTATTATTTCATAACTGTAGAAAGTCATGTTGTTTATTTCATCATTTGTAGCAAAAGCAAAAGCCTGCGCCCTGATCTCCAGTCCAATCGGTGTACCATTGGATTCACCGTGAATGTTGCCTTTATCATTAAATACCCACCAGAATGTTTCATCTCCTTTTAATATCTGGTCAACAAGAATGCCACCCTTTACTATACCAGCTTCTGTTTCCATCGTCGGATCCAATGGTTTTGATTTATTTTCCGGATTGGTCTGGCACAGGTCATTTTCAAAATCATAATACGGATAATCCCCGGCATTAGGGTCATAGGTTCCGTTTCCGTCATAGTCGAAGAACGGGGCAAGATAATAACTCTGTCCTTTTGTAACATCTCCGTGTGCAGGCCATTCACTGATGGATTTTGGAATAGCATAATCAGGATATTCACTCGGGCTTTTAAACCATGCTACATGGGCCTGAACCTCAGATCTTGTGATAACGAAGAATTTATCATACTGTTCGCATACTTCCCCTGTAACAGAAGCGTCAACAGTGGAAACAGGGCCTGTGTAATAGTCAACACTTCCTCCTCCGCTGCGGTATCTCTGGGCTGCACATTTGAGCTGGTTGTTAACATCAATACCTCCTATCCACAGGGCTGCCGAGAACATCGAGGTCTGGTTGAGATCACTGTTGGGAATTATATATTGAGCATTTCCCTGCAGATCCCACCACATATCTCCCCCTGTCATTATTCTTGCCCTTACATTATTGATTTCAAGGTCAAGCTTTGCCGTAGAAGGAGAACATGTTTCTGCCGTTACAATAGTCTGGGATTTCAAGGGCTTCTCATTGGGATTGTTTTTTGAATACCCTGTTTCAGTATTTATCCAAAAGGATACTGAAAATAATATTAATATTGAAATTACATTTTTCATGGCTCTGATAAATTTATTTTGTTATTAATTAAAATATATTAAAAGTTAAACTGAACGCCTAATCTCATACTTCTCGGGGCACTGTAGTTTCCCGGAGAATTAATAGCAAGGGCATATAATTGCCTGTATGATATTTCATCTGTTTGTACCTGTATGGCAGCCTGATTTTGTGCGGCACTCAGATAGCCGTCATCATCAGGATTGCCTGTTGTAGCATAAACAGCGAGTATGTTTTTTGTATTAAGCAGGTTAAATACTTCAAAGTAAACATTCAGGTATATATCTTTCTTTTTGCTCTCATCTTTACCTTTACTTTGCAGATAAATATCCCTGTCAAATCTTGCGTTTATTCTGTATATCCATGGATATCTTGAGCCATTTACAGAACCGATGACAGTATTATCAACAATATCACGTCTTGTATATGGTGTTCCTGAGCTGGTATAAACCTGGAAACTTGCACCTGTATTTTCAAGTAATCTGATGACTTTAACTTTGTCAGAACCTTTCTTCCTTATGTTCAGTTTCGGGCCGTTGTAGTTTTTGCCGTTCTCATACCTGTAATCAGTGGTAATTGTAATAGCATGCCTCTGGTCATAATCCGTAGGGAATACTGTTCTTAAGTTCGGATATCCTGCGGCTATCAGCCCTCCGCTTGTGGTTGCATTAGAACCTGTGGCATCTGCAAACTGCAAAGTATAAACCCCGCGCATGGAAACATTGCCCATTCTTCTCAGGTCATACGATACATTCAGCCCTTTTACAGTTCCGAAATCAATATTATTATATGAAATATAAGTCGCAGGGTATGCATCATAATACCTGTATAACTGTATCATGTCTCTCATTTCCCTGTAATAAGCAGAAAACTTTAATGCGGATCTATTAGTCAGTTTCTGTTCAAACCCTAATTCATAATCAACAGTTTTCTGCGGTCTTAAATTAGGATTGGTTATCACACCGGTATTATGATATTCGTTAAGGTACAGATATTCTGTAAGGCTGATCTGGGCATTAGTAGGCCTGTTGGTAAGAACATCATAGTGTGCAAAGAAAAGTGCATCATCAGATATGGGGAAAGAGAATGAAATTCTCGGCATATATGTTACCTGAGGTTCGTAATCCTTAAATGCTGAAGAGCTGATTTCAGACTGGTCGGGATCTACAAGGTAAGGGCAGATGGAACCACCTGATTCTATAGCTGACGGATCCTGTATTTCTATGCCCTGTGCATTATACCATGTGTACTCATGCCTGTATCCTTTAATAGTTGTAGGGTTATTGATATCGTTGACATAAACGACATAATCATCACTTATATTGGCAGGATGTTCCCCGAGATTTTTCACTTCTCCTGCTGTTTTGGCTTCATATAACAGGAAAGGGTCTTTCGGTACGTACTGGTTAAGGTCAAGGCGGTCTACACGTAATCCGATATTGAAAATCAGGTCGTCAAAGGCAAATTTGTCCATGATGTATCCTGCCATATATATCGGCTGGTTAGAGGCGATTTCTCTCTTATAATTACCAAACTCATCTTTGTCGGTAAAAAAGTCGTCAAGGGTGGGCCTGTGTTTTAACTTGTCTCCTTTATAATCATATCCGAAATAGGTTACATATGCTCCACCTCCGTCCAGGATAAGATTATCGGCACTGAACATATCAAGAGAGAATGTTTCAGGAGCGAGGGTTCCAACGTCTATCCAGTCGGTACCGTCAACAGCAAGGCCGAGTTTTTTTCTAAGGTTATAATCAAAGTAGTATTGCCCGCTTCCACATAACCTGTTATAATTTACGGTATCCTGGAAAACACCATAAGCATCATATACAGGGAGAGGATTGTCTTTATCCAGTTCTTTTATGTGAGAATTAACTAATCCGCTGAATGGATTTATCAATGTCCATAATCCGGCAGGGTTAGTTCCGAAATAGTTTCCTGTATACTGCTCATATTGGAATCCGATCTGAACGGCGTGTTTTTTAATATCAGCAGAACCCATAATATCGATACCGATTTTTGATTCATTATATTTAGCATAAGCATTATAGATATTTCCTCTGTTAGCCCACATTCCATAGACATATCCCGGCATTTCGCCATTTACAAGGGTGCCATTATTAACAGTATCATAACAACTGTAAGCACCGGAAGAAGGGTTGAATAATTCATAATAGTGAGATGTATAATTTGCAAGGTCAGGATTAGCAGTTCCCGGTTCAAAAGAATATAATGTATCAGCCCATCCCTGGAACAACATTACATTTTTGTATCCTAATATCGGCTCATTTCCTGCTTTATATACTTTTTCTTTGTAGGTGGTGAATTTTCCTACGTATCCATAATTAAATAAATCATCTTTATGTTCAGGGTCCTGTGAAATAGAATGATATTTTGTATAACTGGCCGAAATGGAATAAAATGCATTTTGAACAGTTGCCTTTTCATTTTCAGTAGGGAATTTCTGGAAAAATTTAACATAGAAACGGCCTGTTTCTCCAATACCTTGCATTAAGTGAGACGGATTTAACAGTTCGCCTCCGCGTCCGTATGCGCCGGAGAAATAAGATAAACCGTTATTATATACTATATTTGCACCGAAGGTCAGGTTGGTATTTTTTGTTGTCCTGACATCAAATTTACCTATCACATTAAAGTTATGGGATTCCGGTTCTGTAAAGACCTTGACTTTTTCAAGATCGCTCATTCTCAGGTATTCTGCTTTATATTTTGTATTGTAACCTTCACCTGACTGACATATGGGATTTTCATACAAATTATCATACACATCATCTTTAAGTTTGTATTCATCAAGTGCGCCTATTGTCTGTTTTTTATTATAGCTTATTTCTCCTGCTATGAAGAATCCCAGTAAAGCAGTTGTTTGTGTAGAATCTTTCCCTTTAATGAGAGGTCCCTGAACATTAAATGATAAGAGATTATTGCTGTAGGGCTCTATAAACTGGGTTGTTACAAATTCTCCTCCTGCATGGTATTCGCGTGAAGCACCTTTTAAAGTAACATTAACGACACCGGTTGCATCACCGTATTGTGCAGGTATTCCGCCTGCGATAACAGTAACCTGGTCAATAGCAGCCTTAGGAAGAGCGCCCGAGCCGGACTGTTTAACACCGTCAATATAAATAGCAGTACCTTCAGAACGCGCACCCCTGAGATTATCCAGCCCACCATCCCTTGAAGTAAATCCACCTGCAGTTAAAGCGATAGAGCCAACATCTCTTCCTGCCATCTTTGAAATTTCTTCAGATGTAATAGTGGTCTGGACAGTAGTGTTATCCTTATCAATAAGCGGAACTTTATATCCTATGATAGTAGTACCTGTCATATTAACAGCTGTCTTAGAAAGTTCCAGGTCCTGAAAAGTGATTTTGTCAGTTGTTACTACCACTCCCGTTATTATCAGCGGGCCGTATCCCATAGCAGAAATCTTGATATCATACTTGCCGGGAGGCAGCGGCTTAATGAAATAGTTGCCTTCAAAATCAGAAGTCACAGTTGTGACCTGTTTACCACCTGATTCAAGTGCTATTGGTGCAAAAGGCAGTACCTCTCCGGATTGTTTGTCTTTGACTTTTCCTTTTAAGGATCCGGAACCGGCCTGTGCGAATAGTGTCTCACATGATATTATTGAGAGAACTGTCAGGAGAAAGAGTAATTTTTTATACATACGATTAATTTATTATGTTAAACCTTTTATTTTATCTTTTCTGTAATTTTTTTCAAATTAAAAAGTCCGTAAAATTATAATTAAAATATATATTATCCAAATAAAATTACAGCACACTTTTCAAATTCAAGATCAATTACTTTTGGTGTAAAGATAAGACATGAAAAAGAAAAAAAAATAGTGTTTGGGTGAAAGGCAGGGATTTTTAAGTGAACGTTATATCTGGATGAGTTAAATAATGAAATTGGTACTTCATGGTGTCTTTAAATTATGAATATTTTACAAGTGATTTTGGTGATGTTGAACGGTATTACTGATTATCGTATTTTTCCACTTCATCATTAAGATATTTCAATATAACTCCTGCCTGTTTAAAAAGTTCTTCCCCGTCCCTGCCCATATGATATTTCTTTTCACAAACCACTCTTACTATGCCGCAGTTAATTATCATCATGGCACAGGTTCTGCATGGGGTCATTTTACAGTATAGGGTTGCACCTTGTAATGAGATTCCGAGTCCGGCAGCTTGGCAGATGGCATTCTGTTCTGCATGCACTGTTCTCATGCAGTGATTTGTTACAGAGCCATCCTCATGGGTTACTTTTTTCATAACGTGTCCTGCATCGTCGCAATGGGGCAGTCCTTTCGGCGAGCCGACATATCCTGTCACCAGTATCTGCTTGTTTTTGACAATAATACATCCGCTTTTACCCCTGTCGCATGTTGCCCTTTTTGCAACAGTTTTTGTTATCTCCATGAAATATTCGTCCCATGAAGGCCTTTTTGTATCTTCATCCATTGTGCAATATTTTTTGTAAGGTCTCTTCAACCTGATTGTTTAATTCTTCTATTGAGTTGTTGTTATAAAAAACAAAATCTGCCATTTTTATGCATTCCGAAAGATTTTGTTTATCAGGGTCTTTTGAGTTCATCTCCCGTTTTTCATTTTCTAAAAATGTTTCATAAGAAATGCTGTCTGTTTCGGACTTTCTCAGGGTTATTCTTTCATATCTTAATCTGGGTTCAGCATCAACTGCAAAAAGGAAAAAATTTCCTTTGCTTTTCAGCGCATTTATTTCTCCTGGTGTACGCAGACTTTCTATGATACAGTCTGTATTTGTTTTCTTTGCCTGATTATATAATTCTTCCGCAATATACGAAGGAGAATGCTTTTTTCTCATGTCGTTTGCAACACTTGTCATGCTGTCGCGGTTTACAGGCAGGCTTCTTTTTTTTATTTCCTGTATAATAAAGTTTCTTACAGAATAATGGACAAATCCTTTCTTGTTGACAAGATATTCCACGATTGTACCCTTGCCTGCTCCAAGTGTTCCTGTAATGCCTATGATAATCATGCTCCAAAAATAGTTATAAATAAAAACATTTTTAAGTAAATTTTGATATTTTTGTCAATCCAATTATTTATTATGGAAAACAAGCTGTATCCTTTAAAGTTTAAACCTGTTTTTAAAGAGAAAATCTGGGGAGGGCAGAGAATTAAAACTATCCTTAACATGGATTTTCGTCCTTTGAAAAATTGCGGTGAAGTATGGCTGATTTCAGGCGTTGAGGGGGAGCCTTCCGTTGTTGAGAACGGGGTTTTGGCAGGTAATGAACTTAATGAGCTGATAGAAGTATATATGAGCGACTTAGTGGGGGAAAAAATTTACAATAAGTTCGGCAACGAATTTCCCATACTTATTAAATTTATTGATGCAAATGATTATCTGTCCGTACAGGTTCATCCTGATGACAAGCTTGCGGCAGAACGCCATGGAAGTTACGGCAAAACAGAGATGTGGTATGTTATTCATGCTGACGAAGGGGCAAAACTGATAAACGGATTTAACCACAATATTGATAAAGAAACATATCTTGAGCATCTTAAAAACAAAAAATTAAAAGACATTCTTAATGCCGAAGATGTGCATGAAGGAGATGCATTTTTTATACCTGCCGGAAGGGTACATGCATTATGCCCCGGTATTCTGCTGACCGAGATACAGCAGACATCTGATATTACTTACCGCATTTATGACTGGGACAGGCTTGATGAAAACGGCAATTCAAGGGAACTTCACACAGAGGAGGCAACAGAAGCAATAGATTTTGATGCGAAGGATAACCGTAAAGTAAATTACAGAAAGAGAACAAACCAAACTTCCACACTGGTAAGGTGCCCGTACTTCACCACAAGCCTGATACATTTCAGTAATGCGATAGAAAAGAATTTTATGGGAGTGGATTCGTTTGTTATTTATATATGCCATCAGGGCAGTTTTGTGCTGGATTATGACTATGGTAAAATAACCGTAAACAAAGCTGATGCCATCTTAGTGCCTGCTGAAATCGACTGTTTCAGACTCCTGCCGGAAACCGAAACAAAGGTGCTGGAAGTTTATATTGAGATGTAGACATAAGAACTTGTTTTGGTTGTGTGTTTTTTCTGTATTAGTTTACTTTCATTAATTCTGCTACTAATTTGTTGTTATAGTACATACCATTATCCCGGATTACGCAATAGGATTTTTTCTAATGCGTAATCCGGGTTTATGAAATTTTACAAACTTAATCAACTGAAGTATAATCTTATTTATTGGCTGTTCCCAAAACAGATTCGATGTTTTTAATTTTCTCATCAATAGCAGTTTTGTAATTTTCAAATTCCATTTTGATGTTTTCATTATCTGTTTTAATGTTATTAATGTCAGTTTTTAGATTTACATTATCTGTTTTGAAATTATTATTCTCTGCTTTTAAAGCAATATTTTCTGCTTTTAATTTTTCTATT
>CAZSJF010000014.1:16990-18229 GCA_964606705.1 uncultured Bacteroidales bacterium | reverse complement strand
AAAAAAAGTGCGCCGAATATATAATCTCTTCCGTACTTCCGAGACCACCAAATTATTAAAGCAAACCCAACAACAAAAATCGGAGCCAACAAATATGCTGTAGGAAGCATATTATCTATCCTGTTAGGATATGGATACATTGCCTTAAGATAAACAGGTGCAAAAAACTTGCATATATATACCATGAACGAATAGCTGGCTATCATAAGCCTTTCAAGTATGGAAAACAAAGGTGCAAGGTCCTGTATGGCTCCCCTCTCGCTCTGCGAAAGAATTGCTGTTACACCGAAGCCCAGTGACAATAAAAAGAACGGTGTTTTTTCAAGAAACAGTTTATAATCAAATTTCCTTTTCCAGTAGAAATCAAATAAAAGCAGCACCACCGGCAATATCACCGCAGCTGATTTTGACAGAAGCGACAGGAAGAACAGAACAATAACAAGGACGTAATTTCTTGTTTTATTTTCTTTTTTATGAACAAAAAAATGATAAAATATCAACGCTAAAAGGAAAAAGAATGAATAAAGCACATCCTTTCTTTCGGATATCCATGCGACAGATTCAACATGCATCGGGTGAATGCCGAAAAACACTGCCGCTATTGCAGCTATCTCAAGCCTTTTAGAAAACAGGAATACAAGCCAGTAGACAAGGAAAACATTAAGGAGGTGGAAAATCAGGTTATTTATGTGATAAAGCATGGGAGAATCCTTCACAAAAGAATATTCCACAGCATAAAACAAGGTTGTCAGCGGATGATAATTGCCTTTATAATAGGCATCTGAAAAAGATTTATCACCGAAAAATATAGCTTTGACATTTTCCGCATTGAGATTATGCACCCTGTCGTGTTCAAGGATATAACCGCCATCATCCCAGTTTTTGATAAAGTCATTTTTAATAGAAGGTATGTAAACGATAAAAGTAATTACAACAGGCAACAGAAAGTATAATATATTTTTTTTACTGAAAGGTTTATTCTTAGTACTTGATTCCTTTTCAGTATTCCTGCTAACTTTAGGATTATTATCGAACTTTGCCATGCAAAAAGACAATTTTTAAATAAATTTACTGCAAATTTAAAAAGTAAATATAATAATTTTGCATTATCTGACAATATGAATCAGTTACAGAAATATTATGAAATTTCTCTACAGTTATTTATAAACCTTTAAATATCAGGCAATGCAGCAGGCGGGCAAATATATAATCATCATCGGATTTATACTTATAGGTATC
>CAZSJF010000014.1:10573-16980 GCA_964606705.1 uncultured Bacteroidales bacterium | reverse complement strand
GGATTAATCCTTTATTTTTTCAGTAACAAATTGAACTGGTTTGGTAACCTGCCCGGCGATATAAGGATTGAAAAAGAAAACTTCAAATTCTATTTTCCTATAACAACAATGATAGTAATAAGCGTAGTTGTGAGTCTTATTCTATATTTTCTAAGAAAATTATTTTAGGTTAATAGAATAATTAATCCTTCAGACACCTCACCGAAAAGCCGAATGATTTATCATAGCTAAAGCGGTAGAAATCCTTATAATAACAGTATAAATAGCGGTACCATGCACTGAAAGAAGCCTGTTCGGTTGTTGTCCACCAGTAACCGCCTTCGCCGATATATTTATATATACCAATTGTTTTACCGCTTGTACTGCTTGTAAAACCACGCAGTCCTCCAGGTAATGCAGTAAAACCGCTCTCATTGGTAACGCCGTTATTAGGCCTGTTCCAGTGGAGAGTATCCTTCTCTTTCAGTTTTGCACCTGCAATCTCCTTACCTCCAAGAAAATCCGTCAGAACTGCCCATTCGTCATCACTTGGCACATGCCAGCCTGAAGGACATAAACCTCTTGGATCAACAGTAGCATACCAGTTGTACAGCTTGCCATATAATACCTCATAATCCTTATTGTTTTCATAAACAGCATATGCACCGGACTTGGTTTTTAGCCAGTCATCAGTATTCAGTCCTGCAGGTATAGTATCGCCATTGCGGTATCTGGACACCTTCAGGTTTTCTTTCAGCCATAACTGGTTTCCTATTTCTACTACGTCATAAACATTGCCGTCTACATCAGTTACAGTAGCTCCTGTCAAAACAGGCTCTACCGGTAATTTACTATCAGCAGTGTCTCCGTTTTTGAAACCGCAAAAAATAAAGAACAACACAATCCATGCAAACGAAGTGCTTATTTTTCTGATATTTTTCATAGTATTTATTATTTATATATTAAGTCTGAAACAAAAATAAATTATTATAGTGAAAGAAAAACAAATTATTACCATTTTTTCTAAAATGGCAGATATGAAAAAATTTGTTGAAAAAAAATAAAGTATTACTTTTACCAAGCGAATGGATTTATAAATATCACAAATTACCAACAACTATATATTATGAAATCACTATCTTTAACTTTAATATTTTTGAGCATTTTATCAGGAACATTATTTTCTCAAAAGCTGAAAATTGAAAATTCCGAAAAAGACAAGCTTATATCCGGAGCTTTTGACCTTGCCATCTGGACGCTTAACAAGAACACGCATGATGGCATCCTGGCGGCCGGTGGTGACTATGGCGGTGAATGGGCACGTGATGCTTCAATAAACAGCTGGTGCGGTGTAAGCCTTATTAAACCTGACATTGCGGAAAATACTTTATGGGGTGTAACTATCAACAGGGATACCGTAGGCCATCAGTATTGGGACAAGATACTATGGGTTATAGCTACATGGAACCATTATGTAATTAATGGTGATAAAGAATTTCTTGAACAGGTATATAAATGTTCACGCAACACTTTCGCACAACTGGAAAAAATTACATTTGACACGACTTATGGTTTATTCAAGGGACCCTCTGTTGCAGGCGATGGGATCTCCGCATACCCCGAACCGCCTTTCAATCCGACTATCACAGCTTCTTCTGTATTAAGACATCCGGGCACACGCGAGATAAAGGTATTCAGCACAAACACTGTATACTACGGAGCATATCTCGCCATAGCAAAAATGGCTGCAGAACTGAAACGTCCTGATGAAGAAATAAAATCATATGAAAAGAAAGCCAACGCTTTAAAAGAAAACATCAACAAATATTTCTGGAGGGAGAAGCAGGGCAAATACTCATTTCTGATACTTAAGGACGGTAAAACCGATACAACGACACAGGAATCACAGGGTATTACTTTTGCATTACTTTTCAATCTTCTAAGTGAAGAAAACTCTCAACGACTTATCAACAACACAGTTGAAACAGAATACGGCATCCCCTATCACTATCCTCATTTCAAAAGATACAGCGATGAGAAACCGGGCAGGCATGACAATATAGTGTGGCCGCTGACAATGGGCTACTGGGCAGATGCAACAGCAAAACACGGGAGATATGATCTTTTTGTAAGGGAGATGGAATTGCTGGCTCACCTGACAATGGATGAAGACAAAGGCAACGGCAACTTCAAAGAGATGTATGATGGAAAAACAGGCAAGCCACACGGAGGGTGGCAAAGCGATGTTGAATGGAAATCATGTGACCACAACACATGGTGTGCCACCGCGTACATAAGAATTATCATCAACGACCTGCTTGGCTTTGAATTTACAACTGAAGGGATCAATTTCAAACCCTATATTCCTCAAGGATATGGAAAAATAACATTCACAGGATTAAAATACAGGGATATGACAATCAATTTAACCTTAGAGGGAAACGGAGAGAATATGAAATATTTTACTATTAACGGTAAGTCATGTAAAGAAGCTTTCATACCTGCAAATTTAAAAGGGGAGCAAAATATAACAATTGTATTGAATAATTAAATAAAAAAATCAAATCCATAAATCATGAAACAAAAAAATATTATACAACAATTATTATTTTTAGTCCTACCAGTATTCACATTAGCACTTTTATCGCATACGTATAAAGATATTGATTCAAAGGACCCTATTTACGGATCAAATGATTTAGTTTACATTAAAGGCAATGATACAATACAGTCATTTTATATCAGCAGGCATGAAGTATGTAACTGGGAATATTTGATTTATTTAACGTGGCTAGTAAATACATATGGCGTAGATTATCCTGAAGTATATTCAGATGCTATTCCGGATACAACAATTACTGGCGGTATGCTTTGGGATCCGGCATATAAATATTATCCTGTTTTGGGAGTAAGTTGGCGGCAGGCGAATAATTATTGCATGTGGAAAACAGACAGGTATAATGAATATATTTTAATCAGAGAAGGAATACTAAAAGAATATTTTGATCAAGTGAATGAATCTAATTTTAATACTGAATCATATTTAGCCGGACAATATGAAGGTTTAGTTAGATGTGATATATTGGACGAAGATAAAAAGACAGTAAGAAAAGTAATGTATAAAGACAGGATTCTTCAGCCTGCTTTTCGGTTACCGACTGAATCAGAATGGGAATATGCAGCATATTTGAATGAAAAAAATATGATAAATCAACCGACAAAAAAGCTTAAAAAAAATAGTATAGGCAATAATTTTTTAACTATATGGCATGACCATTATATAAAATATCTAAAATGTCAAATACACTATGACTTACCGTTTTGCAAAAAGATGGATAAGATTAAAAGTCCTTTGATATATTATGTTTCAAAAAAAATGAATCCTATTAAACAATCGGATTTTTCTACAATTTATGACGATTCTGAAAATATGATTCTTAAACATATGAATGATAATGTCAGTGAATGGATTTTTGATATATATATAGACGAAAAACCTAAAGATTACTCTGATTTACTAAGTATATATAGCCATAATAATCAAACGCCTGTAGAAAAAAATAATATATATTTTAATGCACAAGGGGAAGAATATGAAAAAGACAGTTTAGGTAAAATGAGATATATTTATTTATGCAATGACAGAAATGGAAATCCAGTCAAAGTAAAATCATACAATTATTATTATGAAAATGAATATATAAATCCAAATAAAAAACCTGTACAAAGAATATATAGAGGTGGGTCCTGGAAAAATAAGGGCTTAAATGTAAGGGATTTTTTAAATGAAGATTCTTCTACATCAACATTAGGTTTTAGGTGTGTTATGAGCGCCGTGAATAATGAATAAAATGAAACCCAAACTTACTGTTTTTTTATTCTTCATAAGTAATCACAGGATCCCATATTGTTCTTTCAATATTTTTCAGGCCGTTTTTTCCAACTATGAAGTAAATTGTATCACTTTTCTTTACATGGATTGTAAAATCATGTGAAGCTGGTTTTTGGTATTCAACCTGTTGTGACGGCCATATTTCCTTATCATTATTCATTATTTTTGCAACCGCACTTCCTCCTTCTTTCCTTATTTCTACGTTACCTTCTATGCGTATTTTACCATCATGAGGGGCAATCCATTTTCTTACAGCATCGTTACTGCCAGGAACCTGGTAATTATTGCCCACTTTACAGTTCTGCTCTCCCTGCCAGTAATTGGCAAAGCGTCTTCTTTCTTCATCTTTTCCGGTTTTATCATTCATCACTTTTTCTTTATAAAAATCCAGAAAGTTTAAATCGCTGTATTCTTTTCCGTTCCATTGCTGGTAAAACCAGTTATTTTTTCCCATGACACTGCTATATCCTGCCGATGCCCTATAGCTCTCTGTAGAATATTCGAAAGCAATATGCCGTATCGCAGTCCCTTCCGATTCAGGATTTTTATCGCCTCTTACAACTATTTTAGCAGTATGTACCTTTGCAGGATCAAGCCCTGTTTTAATAAAAGCAAACTGGGTCGGGATGAATTCACGATAATAACAATCCACAGTATTTTCAAATTTTCCGTCAATATAAACATCTGCTTTGCCGCAGTCTTTGTTCGCTTCAGCCCTCCAGTAAATATCAGCTCCTTTAAATGAAAAACTGATACTGCTGCCTTTCACCTTACATTCTTTTGCTTCATTATTAAAATAAAGGCTGTTGTTTATAATATTCCATGTTGTATCACTGTATGTAATATCGGCACTTGAACAACCGACTATCTTCGTCTTACGGCTTTCAACAGGATCACATGATTCCGGGTGCGGTTCATAAGCATACGAGCCATACTCAGGAAATCCTGCAACAGGTGTTACTCCTTTATTATCCAGGGTTATTTCCAGTTCCCTGGAAGGGTCGTTATGCAGCCAGTAATTATATGCATGAAGGGTTTGTCCGCAAACAAAAGGATCTATAAAATTCTCATCTGTCAGCGTGATGCCGGCATTTTTATTATCAGGCATATCCAGCAGTTTTGCCTTTGGCAGCCAGTCCTGCTTTGATAAGTCTGTACATGCAGAAATATAAATTGAAACATCATCAAAACCGATGTCAGTAAAACGTTTATCCCTGCACCCTAACGAAACTCCTATACGCAGGTATTTTTTCAGGTAAGTGCTGTAAATCACCCTGCCGTACATACCATATGACCCCATACTTATTCTGGAAGATTTTCCTCCAAGCCCGGACTCTGTCCATGTGCCGTTGCAGAATTTATACCATTTCCCCGGGGACATCTTGTCGCTGATAGCGCAGCGTGCTGCTTCATTAAACCACAGGTAAGTATTATTTTTGTTACTCTTTGGAATATATGCTGTGCTTGTAAAAATATAGAAATAACCTCCCTGCCTGTCAACATAAAAATCAAAATCTGCAGGGCCGGCTTCAAAAAATGAGCCTGAGTATTTCAGCCAGTCATCACCTTCAGGAAGATAATCAGTTAAAATGTCACCTTCAATGCGCCATGTCAGCCCTTTGTCAGTGCTTGAAGCCAGCCTTGTCTTTTTTCGGCACCAACCGGCAGGCGGAAAAATGTCATGTTTATATTCACAGTGTATGGGGGCATATAATTTTTTCTTGCTTTCATCATACCACATCCCTCCGCAAAAAAACGTGCCTACACCTGCTTCAACGTCAATTGTTCCGTTAGGCTGCTGAACTGCATTCTCGAAATTACTACCCTTGAACCTTGCAACCTCACAGTGAGTTGCATACATATTGGTAGCATTAAACATTATCCAGACCTCGCCGTCAATAAGCACATAACCGACAGGAGAATCCACTCCACCACCGAAGTGAACTTTATTATCAGGCTTTATATATTCAGGAAGACTGTCTGTACGTTCTTTTATTTTAAAAGAAAAAGGCAGAATTGTATCCTGAGAATATGCGACAGATACAAAAACTGAAACCACAAATGAAATATACATTATTATCGAAAATCGCATTACATTATTATATTTTTCATAGACCATATTTATGTTTTTTTTCAAAACCAGACATTTTACAATCAGATACAATATTAATAAATAAAAGTATTTCCTACTAAAAATACTATCTAAAAATCTATATACTATAATAAAAACAAATCACATATCAGGGTGCTTCGGCAGGCTCAGCACCCTAATTATTTTCTGGAAAGCAGGACAACCTGTCCATATTTTTTTTCATGTTTGCCTGTGACAGGATTGTCATAAAATATTACCCAGGAATATACACCGAGAGGGCATACCTTATTTTTAAAAGTGCCATCCCATCCGGTTTTAATATCCTTTGTTTCAAATACACATTCTCCCCACCTGTTGAATATATACATTTCAAACACTGAAACACCAATGCCCTGCGGCATGAAATAATCATTCACAACACCACAACCAAACACACCCAACACA
>CAZSJF010000014.1:3689-10563 GCA_964606705.1 uncultured Bacteroidales bacterium | reverse complement strand
ATGAAATAATCATTCACAGCATCATCATCAGGAGTAAATGCAGAAGGGAAATATAATGTAAAATCAGGATTTATAATCACTTCTTTGGATATTGAATCCTTACATCCGTAATTATTTTCAGCTATAAGCCACACTGTATATGTTCCGGGATCAGTATACATATGATTTGGAGACTGCTGGTATGAAATATTGTAATCATAATTAAAATCTCCAAAATTCCACATATATGAAGTAGCGCTCTGTGACTGGTTAATAAAATAAATGAGCGAATTTAATATAGTTGTATTATCCGGTTCCGGTGTGAAATCTGCCACAGGAAACTCATAAACAATAATCATATCATTAACAGTAGTATCCTTTATACATCCGTTGGATGCAACAACTCTTAAATATATATCATAAGAGCCGCTGTCAGCAAATAAATGAGAAGGACTCTGAATATCAGATATATTATTAATGCCTGATAACGGGTCTCCGAAATTCCATGTACGGCTTTGTATTGATGGAGCAGACAAGTCTGAAAAGCTAACCGTAAGAGGGGTACATCCGCTGAAAGTATCAGCAGTAAAATTCACATCAGGCAAAGGATTGACAGTAACAATTACACTATCAGTTTTTGTACAACCGAAAATATCTGTTCCTGTTACAATATAAGTTGCTAACACCACCGGCATAACTGTTATTGATGAAGTTGTTTCACCTGAATCCCATAGATAACTTACTCCTCCTGTTGCATTAATAATTGCCGGAGAACCCTCGCAAATACTTACATCAGGCCCTGCATTGATTACAAGTGGTGATATCGAAACAATTATTTCGTCAACCGCACTGCAGCCATATATATTAGTTCCTGTAACAGAATAAGTAGAGCTTATAGTCGGATTTACTGTTATTGAAGAGTTCGTTTCCGTTGTATTCCAGATATAAGATACTCCTCCTGCTGCAGTCAGTGTTGTATCATAGCCACTGCATATTGTTATATCAGCACCGGCCGAAACACCAGGCAAAGGATTAACAGTAACGGCTACTTCATCTGAATCCGAACAGCCATTAATATCATTTACCGTTACTGTATAGGTCATTGTTATTGCAGGAGACACATTTATTGCCGCTGTTGTTGCTCCTGTGTTCCACGAATATACTCCTCCTCCCGATACTGACAGTGTTACAGTTTCCCCGTTACATATAGCAGTATCAGCCGCTATATCTGCAGATGGCATTGGATTAACAGTCAGGTCAGTGGTAATTACACTATCACAACCTGATACTGCAATCAACGTATCATAATATATCCCATTGCTTTTCCTGTAGGAACCTCCGAGGAATATACTATCCCCCTGGCAAACAGCTGTATCGAGTTGAATATTATAAACCCCTGAATCCTGTATTGTAACCGAAACAGTAGTGGAACAGCTTACACATTGCTGGAAAGATATGTCATCTATTCCGAAATCATTGCCACTGATGGAGGTATTCTGATTAACTATGCATATAGTTGCTGTGGTGTCGCTTCCTGAATTCCATACGGTAAAAAAGTGCAGCCATACGCAACAGGTGGAAACAGCGCTGAAAACATCTCCCAACTGATTGCCATTTATTGAAAATTGCAGTTGTGCAGGACTGCTTGGATTTACTGAAGTAATCCATGTGGAAAAATTATAGTTGGTGTTAGGGGCTATGGAAATGGTCTGACACCAGACAGAAACTCCTGCCGCTCCTGCTCCGTTCAGGATCATAAAATTACCAGAACCTGTAGTATGGTCGCCGCAGGCACTAAAACCGGAATGATAAGCATTAGGATTAGTGCCAACAGCATATGTACCTTCAGGATATAAACATCCACCTGATGTTGTTGGACAAAAAGTATAATTACTTGTAAAATCCGTGTTTCCATTTGAGAAATCCCAGTTCGATACAAGTTCATTACCTCCGGGCACACAGTATCCTGTGACAGTAGCGGTGTAATTTCCTGCAGCTAACCCCGTGGCTGTTGAAGAATCCTGAGGCGGCAAAGTACTCCACGTATAGGAATATGGCGCCACCCCTCCTGACGGGCTTACCGTTGCAATGCCGTCACTTGCCCCGCCACAACCTGCATTTGAAACAGAAGAGATCACTGCTGTTAATTCAGGCAGTTCTGTTACAGTTGCAAAAGCTGTATCTATACATCCGCTGGTATCAGTTATTTCAACCCAATAGTTTCCTGCTGTATCGGCAACAAAAGTTTGGTTTGTACTGCCATCCTGCCATATGTAATTATCATATCCTGCACCAGCATCTATCGTCACCGAACCGCCATAACAGAAACATGTATCATTATCAACATCAGCTGTAAAATCCACATAAGAAATGCTTATAGTGTCACGATATAAGCAACCCACAGCATTCGCAGCCTCTACAAAATAAGTTCCGGCAGCAGTAACATCAAAAGTCTGATTCGTACTTCCGTCATGCCAGAGATATGAAATAAAATCATCACCGGCATTTAAAGTTATTGTATCATCACTATTACAGACAACAGTATCTTCGCCCAGATAAACCAGAGATTGGCCTAATAAGGACAATGCATGTATTTCATCGTCAGACAATGCCCTGTTATATATTCTGAGTTCATCAACAGCACCTTTGAAATATTCCTGTCCGCCGGGAAAACTAGAGCCTATTGTCAGCAACTGGGTATTAGCAACAATCTGCTTGTCATAGAAATATTCCTGAAGTTTGTTCCCGTTAAGATAAACTTTGATTATCTGATTATCGTAGTCGTAAACTGCTGCTGCATGATACCAGACACCATCAGTAATTGTAATGGTTGCTTTCGCCCATATCTCAATACCTGTACTCCAGTTTAACAATAAAGTAATATGGTCGTAACCGACCCACATTGTATAATAATCGTTGGTTGTCCCTTTTGTAAAAATAGGATTATCATAAAATGCAAGATTATTTGTTTTAAACCATGCAGACAAAGTTAAATTTTCAGTTATCGTAGGGAAACTGTCTATTTCAATATATTCAGCCATAGCACCTACGAACTGGTAACCACTGTCAATAGGTGTTTTCACACATACCGGATAAGGGAGGCCTTTCAAGACTCCATCATAATCATTACCGCTGATATCTTCCGGAGTACCATTACAGAAATTCCAGTATCCAAGCAGGCTGTCATTAAGGCTATACTGTGAGTGCAACTCTATACACAGAAAAAAAACTAATATGAGAGATATAACATTTTTTTTCAAAGTAAATATATTTACTTAACAACAAATTTAAAATTCCAACTGCCCCTTTCAGAATTTATCCTGACACAATACAATCCGCTTTTTGCAGACAGATCTTTAAGATTAAATTGTTTTGAATATGTATTATCAGCACATTTTACCTGCTCCTCATATATAACCTGTCCCAACACACTGATAATTTTAACTTCAAAAGCATTTAACGTATTATTTCCGATTTCCAATGTGAATTCCCCGTCATTCGGATTCGGATAAACATTAATAACATTATCTGATAAAGCACTATTCACATCAGAACAAACTTCAACTGCAATAACACAGGTGTCAGAATTCGAACATCCGTTACCACCTGTCACATCGACAAAATATGTATCTGCCGTGCTGACAGTGATTGTCTGTGATGTTTCACCTGTTGACCAACTGTATGAAGCAGAGACTGCTCCTGCATCAAGGATAATTGACTCTCCCTGACATATAGTTGTATCTTCATACAAATTAATATCAGGCTGTACATCGGTTTTTATCGTCCACAAAAATGAATTATCGTTACTGTAAGGATTATCATCAGCAACAACAACCTGTAAGTGATAAATTCCGTCAACACAATATTGCAGCGGGTCAAAAGCATAATCAGAAGATGTGCTGACAGTATCACCGTCTAAAATCCATGTATAACTTAACGAGTCATCATCCGGATCTGTAGCATCTACTGTAAAAGATTCCGATGAATTTGTCACAACAAAATTTGTATCGGGTTGATAGCCGGTTATTTCAGGAGATTCATTATCCATTTGTGCTTCTACAACAAAATATGCATAATCATAAGTACTGTCAGCACCGGCAATTTTCAAACCTACTATATAATAACCTGCTTTTTGCGGAGTAAATGACACGTTCTGACCATCTGCATCGTCAAATGAAGCATCTGAGTTAAAATCCCACTTCCATCCGACAATAGTTGTATTGGAATTAGAGTTATTTCCCTGCAACGAAGCAGAAGATCCAAGCAATATTACAGAATCTCCTGATACGGAAGCATATGGTCTTATATCAAGCGTACCTGTCATACCTTCACCTGAACCGGAAGGCTCAAGGCTGTCAAGGCATACCTGAACATTTATACGCAGAGAATCCATGGTATTTTTACTCTGCTCCATCTTGTCTTTGAAATTATCAATATAATCGGAAAAATAGCCTTCAGCAACCTCTGAAGTATCAAGCGAGATGATCTTATTGTATATTGATTCCCTCTGCGACTGGGTGATTCCGTATTTATCAAAATTTTCTATTTCCTCAGCAGAAAAACCATTTGCAGAAATCCTGTTTCTTAAATCCTGAACAAATGTTTTTGACAGATCCATGTCAAGCCCGTTGGCATTAACATATGCCTTAATGGAATCAAGGGATTCTGATTCCAATTGTCGTGCTTTTTCCCATAACAAAGAATACTTTTTCAATCCGTTTGCCTGTGTCCTGATGAATACATTTTCATTCTCGGCTAAAGCACCCTGATATTTTTCCATGCAATCCAGAATATTCTGTAAGGCTAAATTTTCCAAAGCAATAGCATTGGAATATTTATTCAGCAACAATGAATAATAATCATCCGTTTCCGAAAAATTAAGTGTGCCTGAAGGAAATCCCGGCATATTCTGATAACCGGTATCAGGCGGGTCAAGGGCTATGCCTGCCCAGTGATCGGCCTGGGCTTTCAAACTGTTTACAACAAGGTCTTTACCTACATTTATTATTGCATCATTATAAGACAACGGTATATTGGTAATCCATCCTGCAACACCAACCACAGCCATTACAGGCCCGTCAGTAAACAAACTCATGACACAGCCAACGGCATTAACGAAAGTAACATTCGCATCAAATTTGAATGCGGCCATTGTAGCTTCATCAACCCTTGAAGCAGCATCCTGCTTTATCTGCTGTATCTCCAGCAACTTCCAGCTTGGCACAGGGCCTGTGTTTATTACTCTGAAAACATTAATGTAGCCAGGCTCATAAAAGCAATCCTGTCCACCAGGTTCATATATTCCGTTAAGATCTGCATCAACAATAATATCGTACTCCCCTTCCTTATTGGAAGTAATAAAAGCTATCGGTTCATCGTAAAAAGCACCCGGAAAGCCAGCACCCTGAAGGCGGTTTTTTGAACCCATGCAGTCAGTAAGCTTGAATGCTTTAGTACCATCCCTGCCGTCATTGGGAATTATATAGATATCTGCTGTCGGCACAATATATCCATTAGGAATATAATCAAGTTCTCCGGTTAAATACACCGTTTCGCCAGGGCTATAAGAAGACTTGTCCGTATAAACCATGCATGAATCTGCTGTATAAAAACCAGCCATTAATAAAAACAGGGTAAAAATTATATTTTTCATAAATGTTCCTCCAATTTTTTCAGCTAAATATATATATATATTCCATAAAAAGCAACTTTTTAACAAACAATATTTTTGGATTTTTGATTTCGGTTATCGGATTTCGGATTCATATATTTCGTACTTTTGCATAAACTAATATTTTAACCATGCCAAAACGAAGCCCTAATTTTTCAATAATACTGGCGGCAGGCAAAGGAACGAGGATGCGTTCCGAAAACCTCCATAAAGTATGTTTTTCAATTGACGGAAAGCCTGTCATAAACAGAGCTATTGAAACTTACAACGAATGCGGCATTTCCAACCATATTGTAGTGGTTGGGGATAAATCAGGACAGGTGATTGAAACCATCGGCAAAGAACATGATAATATATTTTTTGTATATCAATCTGAACAGCTTGGCACTGCAGACGCTGCAAAGATGGGCGCCAACCTGCTCAAAGTTCTTGACAGGAATGAAGAAGTATTTATCGTTGCCGGTGATAAAATCATTGAGCCCATTGCGTTAAAAAAATTATTTGACACTTTCTATAATAACAACTGCGACATGGCTTTCTTTGTGAATAAAAAGCAAAGTAAAAATGATGCCAGCCGCATCCTCTCAGATTCAAACAACAATGTGCTCGGAAATGTTGAAATAAAAGATATCTGGCAAAGACAGGTTTTTAAAGACATACGCCATGCAGTTGTAAATAACCAATTGCCGGATAAAGATAAAATACTGAAGTCAATACAGAAATATTTCCCCGACCCTGCAAAAGCAGAAAAAGCTTTCGGCCAATTATGGCAAGCTGTTGCTGTTGACAAACGTCAGCCTTCAAAAAGTGAGATATTAAACTGGATTCCTGAAAACAAAACATTCTTTGAATTTACCAATAGAGAAAACAAATCCATCAGATTCTCTCCTGAACAGGCTGAGGCATCTGAACTCACAAACTGCTCTGTATATCTTATCAAAACAAACGCTTTGAATTATGCCCTGTCAAAACTCAGTAACGACAATGCACAGAAAGAAAATTACCTTTCGGATATCATTACCATACTGTCACAAAACAAGTTAAACGGAAATAACGGATTTACTGTAAAATCAGTAGCTCTCAATGATCATCATCATGTAATGGCATATAATGACCCTGCAGGATTGCTTGAAATCGAAGAATATGTCAGGTCAAAAAATAAAAAAAAGATAAAATTCCTGCCTTCCGACAGTTTCAAAACAACAACCCAAACACACCCAACAC
>CAZSJF010000014.1:0-3679 GCA_964606705.1 uncultured Bacteroidales bacterium | reverse complement strand
GCATGACAGGTTCTTCTTCTCCGAAAATCTTTTAACAATATTCTATCGGGTAATCATTATAAAGAAACAGTTTTATGGGCAGAACTTTGCAATATTTACGGAAAAGACAATCATGAATTCATCACGGAAAGGTCAAAAGTTTTTCTCAATATACTCGGCCATGCAAAAAAGATTTTCGGAGAAGAAGAACCTGTCATGCTTGTCAGGTCACCCGGCAGAGTCAATATGATGGGGCGCCATGTTGACCATCAGGGAGGGCACTGCAACCTGATGACAATAGGATATGAAACCCTTGTTGTCGCACATCCGAGGAAAGATGACAAAATATGCCTCTATAATACAGACAGCAAAAAGTTTCCCGAAAGGCATTTTTCTATAAATGAGTTGTTGTCACAGTTGCCGTGGGAAGACTGGCTGTCGCTGGTAAACAGCAAGGAAGTCTCCGACCTTGTATCAAAATACGGAGGCGACTGGTCACAGTATGTTAAAGCTGCTGTATTACGCCTGCAGAAACGATTTCCTGCAAACAAACTCAAAGGGATAGACATGCTTGTCAGCGGAGAAATTCCTGCAGCATCAGGATTAAGTTCATCTTCTTCCCTTGTTGTAGCTACAGCAGAGGCAATGATTGCGACAAACAACCTTAACATATACCCGTCCCAGCTCGTTGACCTTTGCGGAGAAGGCGAATGGTTTGTAGGAACCCGCGGAGGCAGTGCCGACCACGCAGCAATTAAATTCGGCGAAAATGACAAGATAGTTAAAGTTACTTTCTTTGATTTTGCCGTAGAAGACATCGTTCCTTTCCCTGAAAGCTGTGTCCTTGCGGTTTGCAATTCCGGAATACAGGCCAACAAAACCACAAATGCAAAAGACCAGTTCAATCACCGAGTTGCATGCTATAAAATAGGATTTAAACTTATAAAAAAATATGCACCGCAGTATGCAGGCCTGCTGAAACACCTACGCGACCTGAATACTGCCAACCTTAACATTTACCTGAGCAGGATTTACAATATCCTGCTGCGCCTTCCAATGTATGCCACACAGGAAGAACTGAGAAAACTGCTTCCAGAAGAAAATCTGGATTTAATATTCAGCACACATATTCCCCCGAAAGACGGGCTGTATCCCATACGCGGAGTGGTGCTTTACGGTATTGCCGAATGCGAACGCAGTAAGATTTTCGCAGATGCACTGAAAAACAATGACATTGTCAGAATAGGACAGCTGATGAATGTTTCACACGATGGCGACAGGGTATGCAGATTTACAAAAGAGCTTGAAAAAACAGGTTACATGTCCCCTGTTTCCAACGATTATATCCTGAACCTTATTGATGATATTGAAAGCGGACAACCTGACAGGGTAGCCAAAGCACAGCTGGAATGGCAGCCCGGCGGATACCGTTGCAGTGTAAAAGAAATCGACCTTATGATTGACATTGCAAATAACACAAAAGGCGTTTACGGTGCACAGCTTGCAGGCGCAGGACTAGGCGGATGCATGATGGTGCTTATAGACAAAGAACATGTGCATGAACTGAAAAACAACCTGGTGAAAAATTATTACAAACCTTACAAAAAAGAACCATCTGTGATGATTTGCAAGCCCATCGCAGGAAGCAAAGTCCTGCTAAAAAAATAACACCAAACGCTGAACCTGTCTGCCGACAGGCAGGCGTCAAACGTTAAACATTTTTACTAACTTTACAACATATCTGTAAACGATAATTATGACACTGCAATACTACCGCAATAAATTTCTGAACATAACCTTGCTGATTATAGGTTTTTTCCTTTTAATAATTATTATATACAATTTTATTAATTACAATCATCCGCCTTTTTCATATGTAAATTATATCATGTCGTTTATTTATATAGCCTGTATTTTTTCTTTTTTCCTCAAAACACACGTACCATATCTTTTAAAAGCATGGCTTATAATAGCCAGTATATATTTTTTAATATTATTCAATTTTTTCATTCTGGGTTCTACTGAATTTGGTGTATATAATTCTATCATTTGTGTAATATGTTGTTTCATTTTTTTAAATTTACTGGATGCTTTTATTTTTTCGACTATTATACTTATAACTTTTTTAATTACCATTACATTCAGACTAAATAATATAATCACTCCTTTTTATACACCAGAGTACATGATTAATTCCAGAGAATTTATACTCGAAAGATTGTTCTCTGTTTCTTTTTTTATCATCTTTACTGCCTCTGTGTTATTTTACTTTTTCAGGTATTTTGATATTATTCTGAACTCTTTAAAGATAAGTAATACAGAATTACATAACAGCAATACTGCCCTGATAGAAGAAATTGAAAAAAGAAAAAGCACGAAAATCTCATTGAATGAAAGCCGGAAGCGTTTTGAAAATATTGTAAATGCTATGTCTGATTGGGCATGGGAACTTAACAATAAAGGAGAATATACTTATGTCAGTGCAAATGTTTACGAACACTTAGGATATAAACCTGAAGAGATGATAGGTAAATCTATATTGCAATTTGTACATCCGAATGATATAATCCCTAGCAGCAATAGAATAAACGAGTTGCTTATATCAAAACAGCCATATTCAAATTTTGAAATAACCAGAATACATAAAAACGGGCAACAGGTAATCCTTGAAACAAGCGGTATTCCGATATTCGATGCTAACAGGAATTTCATCGGCTACCGTGGCGTAAATAAGAATATTACGGAACGCAAGAATACAGAAAAGCTGATATTAAAAGCAGTTATTAAATCCGAAGAAAAACAACGCAATCAATTTGCGACAGAACTGCATGACGGTTTGTCACCATTGCTTTCAACTATCAAAATGTATCTGCAGTGGTTCTCAAAACCGGAATCCAAGGCGGATAAGTCCGTCTTACTTAATAAAGCTGAAGAAACACTTGATGAGGCTCAGAAAAGCATAAAAGAAATTTCAAACAACATGATGCCTCATACCCTGAATTATTTTGGCCTGACCAAAGCTCTGAAAACATTTATTGAAAAACTGAACATTTTAAATATCGTTTCTTTTGATTTCATTTCAAACCTTGAAGAACGTTTAAAACCGGAACAAGAAGTTGCATTATACCGTGTTTTGACCGAATGTATTAACAACACCCTGAAACATGGAGACGCAAAGAATATAACGATTAATATAAACAAGGAAGAAAATAAGCTGAATATTTCTTATACCGATGACGGTAAAGGGTTCGAGGCAGACAAAGCATCCATTTATACTTCAGGAACAGGATTAAGCAATATGCAAACCAGGATAAAGTCAATTGACGGACGTCTGCAGATATCCAGCCAACATGGAAAAGGAACAGTTATCAATATCTATATAGAAATATAATTTTTAAAATATGAAACCTAAAATAATTTTAGTTGATGACCACAAAATTTTCAGGGATGGGCTAAAAGCGCTCTTAACAACTGAAGGAATCGCAGAAGTGATTGCAGAAGCTTCAAACGGCAATATGTTCCTGGAACTGCTTAAGACCACAGAACCTGACATTGTACTGATGGATATTTCCATGTCCGAATTAAACGGCATTGAAACTACCAAAAAGGCACTGGAAATAAAGCCAGACCTGAAAATACTCGCACCTACATCTTTCGGGGATGTTGAATATTATCACGGGATGGTCAATGCAGGGGCAAT
>CAZSJF010000013.1:8436-18494 GCA_964606705.1 uncultured Bacteroidales bacterium | reverse complement strand
CAATTGTAGCTTTATTAGGATCAAAGTAACTGCCAAAAACAAAATTATATATTAACGGTGTGGATGAAACAGCGATAATATATAATTTTGTTTTTGGCAGTTACTTTGATCCTAATAAAGCTACAATTGCCCAGCCCAGCCAGTCAGGCACATTTCAGATAATGAACATCCAGGTTTCTTATGAATATGATTTTTACAGGGAAACTTCGGCGAAATTTTCAAAACAGGGATTTGGTGCCAAGATTAATGGCTTTTCTTTACCGTTAAAATATGATAATCCTGAGTTGTTGTATTCTTTTCCTTTACAGATGGGCAATATGGATTCATCTGTATCTGTTTACGGAGCAGATATTCCTTCGCTGGGGTATTACGGGCAGACAATAAAAAGAGTCAATACTGTTGACGGCTGGGGAACTCTTGAAACCCCTTTCGGCTCGTTTCAGACAATGCGTGTCAGGTCACTTGTTTATATCACAGATACTATTTATTATGACAGCATGAGTTTCGGCATTTCTATACCAAGGCTTCCTGAAACAGAATATAAATGGCTTGGGGATAACAAAGGGATTCCGTTGCTGCAGGTTAACAAGACTACATTGACAACGGAAGTGTTATATCAGGATTCTGCCAGGATGATACTTATTTCCTCTGAAGGCGAAAAATTCAACAGGGAGGATATAATTGCTTATCCAAATCCTTCAGGTGATATTGTTAGTTTCCAAAATATTCCGGATGATTGCAGAATAGAGATATCGGATGTATTGGGAAATAAGATATATGAAAACAGTAATATTCAGTATGTTGATATTTCGGGATGGAGTAAGGGAGTATATATAATGAGAATAACAGACAGGAAAAACAATATGCTGAAAGCAACAAAAATAATCAAGGAATAAATTATGTCTACGCTTTATATTCTGTTATCTGCGTTTGCAGGTTCTATAATCACATGGATTTTTCTTAAAAATAAAATGTCTTCACTGGATAAGGAGAAATCTGTTTTTCAGGAGAGGTTGAATAATCTGCAGAAGGATAAAGAGCTTTTACAGAATGATCTCGGTGAGGAACGAAAAAAATCTGAAGCATTGAGCACTCAGTTTACAAAGGTTGAAACAGAGAATAAAGGACTTGTAGAAAAACTGAACAGCCAGAAAGAAGAGTTGGGAAAATTACAGGAAAAATTTAAAATGGAGTTTGAAAATATTGCGGGCAGAATTTTGAAAACTCATTCTGATGAATTTACTCAACTTAATAAAAAAAATATAGGCGACATACTCACCCCTCTTAAAGAGAAGATTGTTGATTTTGAAAAGAAAGTCAATGATACTTATAATAAGGAACTGCAGGATAAAACGAGCCTTAAAACAGAAGTTAAAATGCTTTATGAACTGAATAAAAAAATCAGCGAGGAAGCTAATAATCTTACGAAAGCTCTTAAAGGCGATGTGAAAAAGCAGGGTAACTGGGGGGAATTTGTCCTTGAAAGAATTCTTGAACGTTCAGGGCTGGTAAAAGGAGAAAATTATGAAGTGCAGTACAGTGCTGTTAATGATGAAGGCAGGAGGGTGCAGCCTGATGTTATTGTTCATCTGCCCGACAGGAAGCATATAATCATTGACTCGAAAGTTTCGCTTGTGGCTTATGAAAATTATGTTAACTCCGCAACGGATGAGGAAAAACAAAAATATGTCAAAGAACATGTTGCTTCTGTCCGTAAGCATATTAAGGAACTCGGCGAAAAAAAATATCAGACACTCGAAGGGTTGAATGCTCCTGATTTTGTTTTGCTTTTTATTCCTATTGAAGCTTCATTCAGCATTGCCGTTCAGGAGGACAGGGAACTGTTTAACTATGCATGGGATTACAGGATTGTTATTGTCACTCCTTCAACATTGCTGGCAACGTTGCTAACCGTTGTGTCAATGTGGAAACAGGAAAGCCAGACAAAGAACGCCATAGAGATTGCCAGGCAGAGCGGTGCTTTATATGATAAATTTGTGGGCTTTGTTGATGACCTGCAGAAAGTAGGGGAAAGAATAGATTCCGTTAAATCGGTTTATGAAGATGCTATGAATAAATTACACACCGGTAAAGGTAACCTGATATCAAAAACTGAAAATATACGCAAACTGGGAGCAAAAGCAAGCAAGTCATTGCCGGATAAATTTCTTGACTCAGAAGATGATCTGCTTGTTCAGCATAAGAACGATGAATAAAAAGATAATATACATATCAGTTTTTTTTATAATATTTTCCTGCACTACAGTTAATAAATTAAATTATCAGAATTTTGCCGATTTATATCAGCCCGATATCAGCATACCATTGCCCGAATATGTCGTGTTTCACAAATCTGAAAGTTTTTCCACATTTTATTTTAAGATTAATTCCTTGGATATGCTTTATTCTAAGGATACGGAAAAGGATAATAATTACTTCTATGCGAAATCCAGTATAAGATACAGGCTTTATGATCTGCCCGAAACCAAGCTGATATTAGACAGTGGTACGGTTTTTATCAGTGATTCGATAATAGAGGATAATACAAACAAAAGTATTATTGACAGCATTGATTTTAAAGCCGGATTTCCTGGAAATTATCTGCTTATAGTTACTTTCAGAGACTTAAAAAGAAACACATCAAATGACATTTTTATTAAGATAAATAAAAGCGATTCTCATAACAGGCAGAATTTTATTGTAAGGACACAGGATGGCCTGCCATTATTCAGGCCTTATATTTCGGGAACAGAAAGAATAAAGGTTTTTTATAAAGGCGATATGACAAAACAACTGTATGTGAAGTTTTACAAGGAGAAATATCCTATTGCCAAACCTACATTTGAGGTGGAAAATGCAAGGCAGATTGGAAGCAATCCCGACAGTATATTTAATGAAAACCAGGGAAATTTGTTTGTGTTGCCTGAAGAAGGGATTTATCATTTCCAGACAGACACTGCAACGGGTGATGGCATAACAGTGTTCAGGTTTTACGAGGGTTTTCCGGATATAACTACACCTGAACAAATGATATATCCCCTGAGGTATATAACTACAAAATCGGAATATGAAAAAGTTGCAGGGCAGGGAAATAAAAAAATAGCTGTTGATAATTTCTGGCTTGAAATAGCAGGAAATCCCGAAAGAGCCAGAGGTAAAATAAAATTGTTTTATAACAGGGTTCAGTTTGCCAATAAGATGTTTACCTCATATATTGAAGGATGGAAGACAGACAGGGGTGTGACTTATATCATCTACGGGTCTCCTAATGTAGTTTACAGGTCATCCAATTCTGAAACGTGGATATATGGAGAGGTCGGAAATATCATGTCTCTGACTTTGAATTTTTATTATCACAATAACCCTTTTACAGAAAACGATTATGTTCTTGAGAAATCACTCACCTATAAAGACAGCTGGTATAATTCCGTTGATGTCTGGAGAAGGTGATTAAAACCGGAAAAAATGAAAAGCAAAAATGTTATATATGGAATAAGGCCTCTGATAGAGGCTGTAAAATCAGGTAAGGAAGTTGACAGAGTTCTGTTCCAGAGTGGATTAAAAGGCAGCCTTCATCATGAATTGAAAAGTTTGGTTCTTGAGTATAAGATACCATTCCAGTATGTTCCTGTTGAGAAATTAAACAGGATAACCGGCAGCAATCATCAGGGGGTTATCGGCTTTATATCTCAGATAAGTTATCAGCCTCTGGAGAATATATTGCTTGCTGCTTATGAAGGAGGTAAAGCCCCCTTTATATTAGTGCTTGATGGCATTACGGATGTCCGTAATTTCGGTGCTATTGCAAGAACTGCTGAATGTGCCGGAGTTCATGCTGTGGTCGTTCCCTCTAAAGGTTCCGCACAGATAAATGAAGACGCTGTTAAAACCTCTGCAGGTGCTTTGCTTCAGATACCTGTTTCCCGTTCTGAAAATCTTAGTAAAACAATTGCCCTGTTGAAGGATTGCGGGCTGCAGATCGTTGCCTGCACTGAAAAATCAGAACTGTGCTATGGTAACCCGGATTATACAAAGCCTACAGCAGTAATCATAGGTTCTGAAGAAGATGGCATTTCTAAAGAGTTGCTTGAAAATTCTGATTATAAAGTAAAAATACCTCTGTTCGGAGAGATAGAATCCCTAAATGTTTCCGTTACTGCAGGAATAATGTTATATGAAATCGTCAGGCAGCGTGATGGTAAATAGAAGAGTAATACAGTTATTGTTTTTAATAATTCTATGCTGTGGTTGTGCAAAGAAAGAAATCCGGTACTGGAAAAACGGCAGTATAAAATCTGAGATTACATACAGAGGCGGCATGATGAATGGCAGGGCTGCGTGGTATTATGAGAGCGGAAAAATACAGATGGAATGTTACTACAAAGATAACATGCTTGAAGGAAAATCAACAAGATGGTTTGAAAATGGCCTGAAGGAAGCGGAATGTTATTATAAGGATAATAAACTTGACGGGGTGTATATAACATGGAGCATGGAAAGTAATATTGTGCTGGATATAAAAAGTTATAAAGCGAAAGAAGAAAATTACATGAACGGCGTCCTGCAGGGGCCATATAAAGTCTGGCATCCCAACGGACAATTGAAAATAGAAGGTTTTTATAATAACGGAAAGTTTGATGGAAAGTGGCAGTACAGGGATGAGAACGGGATAAAAATAGGAGAGGGGGATTTCACAAATGGCTCGGGTAAACAGGTTGCGTGGTATATCAACGGGAAAAAGATGCGTGAAACAAGTTATAAGGATAATATGAGGGATGGCGAAGAGGCTTATTATTGTGAAAACGGAAGTGTTGAAAAGATAATATTGTATAAAAAAGATAAATTTATAAATCAAAAAATATATGACAATGCTGACAGTAGATGAAATTATTAATGACACACTTATTGAAGTGGCAAAGAAAATGGTCGTTGCCGCAACAACTGCACCTAAAGCATGTGGTGTAAATAATACCGTACTTTCTGTTGTACAGGGAAACGATATTAGAATCATGTCTGATAAGATGAAAGAAATAGGCAGCAGAACAGGTGTTCCTTTTTTTATGAGGGATGCGGAAAATATTCTCCTTTCACCTGTTGTAATATTAATAGGAACAAAAATATCACCGATGTTTCTGAATGCAGGAGATGTCAAAGTCTGTGGTATGTGTGGTTTTGTTAATTGCATCGGAAAGAACAAGCATCCTGAAACCCCATGTGTTTTTAATACAGGTGACCTTGGAATTGCCATCGGCTCTGCAGTCAGCATTGCGGCTGACAACAGGGTGGATAACCGCGTTATGTATACGGTGGGACAGGCAGCTATTGAACTGGGACTGCTTGGTAAAGATGTTAAAATAGTTTACGGCATACCATTAAGTGCTTCTTCAAAAAGTCCTTTTTTTGACAGAAAATGAACTTACAATATATTAGAGTTTAGATCGAATTAAAATATAGTGTTTATTTTGAAAAAATATAAACAATTAAATATGTATAATTTCTTTGTGAGCCTCTGTGAAACCTTTGTGAACCTTTGTGAAAAAGCTAACCGATAGCTATCGGTTACACAGAGTTACACAAAGAAAATGCAAAGTCACAAAAAGGAAACTAAAACATATAAATATTATAAAATACCTTATTCGGTATAACCTCTATTTTAAGTATTCTTTATGCTGAAACGAATTACAGCAAGGTTAAGATATTCACTGTATCTGATATTATTTTTTACAGTTTCGTTGTTTTATGTAAAAAACAACTATAGCCTTGCCGGAAATCCGATAGATACACTGGTAAAAATCGAAATAGGCGGTGTCGATCAGGCTATGCTGATAAGAGGCGATGATGTTGATAATCCTGTCCTGCTGCGACTTCATGGAGGTCCCGGTGTTCCGTTCTTCTGCCTTATATCAAACAAAGAAAAATTCAGGGAACTTGAAAAATACTATACTGTCGTGTATTGGGAACAAAGAGGCACGGGCAAGTCATTCAGTAGAAAAATACCTGTCAGCAGCATGAATGTTGAACAGTTTATTCAGGATACTTATGAGGTTGTGCAGTATGTGAAGAAAGAACTGAATAAAGATAAGGTATATCTCTGGGGGCATTCATGGGGAAGCAACATAGGAGCCATTTTTGCCTCACGCTATCCTGAAGAATTATATGCGTATATCGGAACGGGACAGTCTGTTAATACGGTGATGAATGAAAATCTCTGTTACAGTTATGCCCTTGCAAAAGCAAAGGAATATGGAAACAGAAAAGCTTTGAGAATACTTGGCAGGATTGATACCACGGATTATGAACTGCATGACGCACTGAAAGTAAGGAAGTGGGTGTACACCTATGGCGGCGTGGTGCACAGCAACCAGAACAGCAGGCATGCTTATGTTGATTTAAGTTTAGTTAAAGACGTTATGAAAACACCTCAATATTCATTCAGAAATAAATTCAATGTCATCACTCACCCTTATTTTTCCGGAAAGACATTGTGGAATGATATGGAAAAGATAAACTTATTTCAGCAGGCACCTGAGATCAAAGTACCTGTTTATTTTCTTGAAGGCAGGTATGACATGCTTGTTTCCAATGTTCTGGCAAAGCAGTATTTTGATATGATGAAAGCCCCTGCTGGCAAGCAACTGATATGGTTTGAAAATTCTGCGCACAGGCCCTATAGCGAGGAACAGGATAAGTTTCTGGATGTCATGGTCAACAAAGTTTTAAAGGAGACTTATAGGGAGTAAAAGTTTGGAATTCGGAGTTTGGAGTTTAAAGTTTTTTAATAACTCCGAACTCCAAACTCCAAACTCCGAACTAATTGTATAAGATTAATCTTTGTTAATATTTAGCATTTTCTTTATATATTTACAACATGGCTAAGCAATCGGTTTTCGGAAAGTTTCTTATATGGAGGATTAAAAACATAAGCGACAAGCAGTTTATGTTAATTGCAAGCATTGTCGTAGGGTTGGCTGCAGGCTTGTCTGCTGTGGTTATTAAAAATTCCGTATATTTCATAAGAAAGGGCATTACTTACGGATTCAGCGGGCAGTATCAGAATTACCTTTATTTCATCTATCCTGCAATAGGGATTCTTATCGTTGTGATATTTGTGAAGTATATCCTGAAAAAACACGTAGGCCACAGCATTACAGGTGTATTATATGCTATATCCCAAAAGAATTCAATCATTAAGCCTCATAATATATATTCTTCTCTGATAGGCAGTGTTATCACAGTGGGTTTCGGAGGCTCTGTGGGTCTGGAAGGCCCTACCGTTGCGACAGGTTCTGCAATAGGCTCAAATATCGGGAGATTATTGCGTATAAATCACAGGCAGATAACATTATTACTCGGATGCGGCTGTGCAGGAGCTATATCGGCTATATTCAAAGCGCCTATTGCCGGCATTTTATTCACACTTGAAGTATTGATGCTTGACCTGACAATGTATTCGCTTGTACCGTTATTGCTGTCTTCTGCAGCGGCAACCCTGATATCATATTTTTTTCTCGGGCAGGATGTGCTTTATCCGTTTGATGTAAAAGAGCACTTTATAATAGCGAATCTTCCGTTATATATAGTACTGGGCATACTGACGGGCTTTGTCTCAGTGTATTTTTCCAAGATATACATGTCTGTCGGAAGGCTTTTTGACAGATTTGAAACATGGTATAAGAAACTGATTTTCGGAGGGCTTGTCCTTGGCATACTCATCTTTTTCATGCCTGCCTTATACGGTGAGGGTTATGAAGCTATCAACTACTGTCTTAACGGCAATTACAGCTATCTGTTCCATAACAGTATGTTTTATGATTACAGGGAAAATATTATTGCGATAATGCTGCTGTTCGGGAGCATTGTTGTTTTCAAGGTAATTGCAACTGCTGCAACATTCGGCAGCGGCGGCATGGGAGGAATATTTGCTCCTGCTTTATTTATGGGTGCCAACACGGGGTTCTTGTTTGCAATAGCGTGCAATAAACTTGGTTTTGTCCATATTTCTGAATCTAAATTTGCACTTGTTGGCATGGCCGGGCTTATATCGGGAGTGTTGCATGCCCCTCTGACAGCTATATTCCTTATTGCCGAGATCACAGGAGGCTACGCCCTTTTTATGCCTCTTATTATAACAGCTACGATTTCCTATGCCACAATAAAATATTTTGAATCCAATTCTGTTTATACAAAGCTTCTGTCTGAAAGGAAACAGCTAATCACTCATGACAAGGACAAGTCTGTCCTTTCCATGATGAAGATAAATGACCTGATAGAGACCGATTTTAAAACCGTTAATCAGGATGCTACTCTTGGCGGCCTTGTCAGAGTTGTGGCAGAATCGCAGCGCAATATTTTTCCTGTTGTTGACGAAGCGAATAACCTTTTAGGTATTGTTACAATGGATGATATACGCAGGATAATGTTTGACCCGGAAATGTATGATACTACGTTTGTGAGAGACCTTATGTTTATGCCTGAAACTGTTGTTGACCCGTATGAGTCAATGGAAGAAGTTGCAGGTAAGTTCCAGTCCAGCGGAAAATACAACCTCCCTGTTGTTGAAGACGGTAAATATGCAGGCTTTATCTCAAGGGCAAACCTGTTTTCTTCCTACAGAAAAATGCTTAAAAAATTCTCGGAAGAGTGAATTTATTATCCGCAACTTACGGGTTAACCCGTAAGTTCATCAACATATTTAATACACTATCAAAAGTTTTAACTGATTTTTATTTACATTAATGTTTTATAACGCTCTCTTTAAGACTAACGATTAACAAATAACGAATAACGAATAACATATAACTCTTTTCAGATTACACATAAAGATTCAATTTGTCAATTTATGTTGTTTTTTTTGTAAATTTGTAAGTGGAGTGGCACAAAGTAATAAGTTACCAAGCATTTTATGAATAGATCATATCAAATATATTTTTTATTATTAATCATTATTTCTTGTAACTATCAAAACAAGACAGTACCTATTATTCCTCAGAAAACTGACTCTATAAATCATAATTCCAAGACATCTACTGCGAAGGAAACTATCAACAATGTTCATGGTGACGAATTATTACCAATCCCTGATTTTAAAAATTTTGAAAAATATTGTGAGACATCAGGCGGTCTGAATAATGAAGGTCAAAAATATTTGTACAGACCAAAAAAAGGGGGGATTTTCGGCTTCTATTCATTATATGATAGAAAAAACAGCGTTCTTGCAGGATGGTTGATCATACATTCTGAAACGGAAAAATTATTTGACTGGAAAGCAGATGATACAACCCAATCATTTATAAAAATTCATCTTTATAATAAAGGTAGTTCAATAGACCTGTTTAAAGGAATTGGAATAGGGTCAAATATTAATTTAGTTATTAGAGAGCTTGGAGAACCTCAAATACAAAATGACACAATAGCAATTTACTGGGATAGGAATAGAACTATTGGTATTTTTAAACTAGTGAATAAATCAATTACAGAGATTCATTATGGAAGGTTTAATAAAAAAGTTAGTTTGCCTTTAACATTAAATAATATTGAGATTTTATTAAAATTTTAAAGTAAACCGCTTGCAAACCCTTATCCCTTGTCTATCTTCCTTTCAGATGTATAAATGAAACGGGAATCACTAAATTCTATTTTCCTGTTTTTTTTGCACCCCAAACACTTTGATGAACATCGCTGTTATAGACACGCATACTGCTGAAATGATAAAAGTAGCCTGTGGCGAGAAGTTAAACCATATAAGCCCTGCAATTGTTGATGCAAGCATAGTGGCTATACTTGCAAAACTGTTGTAAAATCCGAAAGCTGTCGCCATTTCGGTTTTGTCCACAATGTTTGATATAAGCGCTTTGGAGATGCCTTCAGTGGCTGCGGCATAAAAGCCGTAAACTAAAAACAGTATTGCAAATGCCCACCAGCTGCTTACAAATCCGAATAACGCATAAACTATGCTGAATGCTATAAGCCCTGAAAAAATTATGTTTTTCTGCCCTGTTTTGTCTGACAGTATTCCTACAGGATAGCTAACCAAACCAAAACCAAACACACCCAACACA
>CAZSJF010000013.1:5723-8426 GCA_964606705.1 uncultured Bacteroidales bacterium | reverse complement strand
TGTGTTGGGTGTGTTTGGGTGGTTGTTGTAAAATATATACATACCTATGAGTTGTATGTCTGAAAAATGGCTTTCTTTTAAGAACAACAGCAGGAAAACATCCGAACTGTTAAACAGAGTAAAGGCCAGTAAAGCTGTTATCAGCAGTTTGTATTGCTTAGGGGAATTTTTCCAGTAACTCAGGAATGAGAAAAAATGTACCTTCTTGTTTTTTATCGGTGTTGTGGTGCCTGAATCTTTAACAAAAAAGGAAAAAGCGACTGCTGTTAATCCGGGAGCAAAAGCAATTAAGAAAAGCCATGCATATTTTCCGGGATAAAAATACAGGAATACCAGTGCCATTACAGGTCCTATTGCCGCACCGAGAGTATCCATGCCCCTGTGGAATCCGAACACTCTTCCTTTGTTTTCAGGAGATGAGTATTCAGACAGGAGGGCGTCGCGTGCACTTGTCCTGACACCTTTCCCGAACTTGTCGAGTGTGCGGGCGAAAAATATCCACCACGGATAAATAAAAATTGCAAACATAGGCTTTGATATGGTACTTAAAATATATCCTATGCGTACAAAAGGTGAACGCTTGCCTGCAACGTCGGAAACCTGCCCGAAATAACCTTTGGAAATACCTGCAGTGGCTTCTGCTATGCCTTCAAGAATACCTATCAGCACTATTGAAAAGCCAATGGTCTTGAGATATATGGGCATGACAGGGTAGAGCATCTCGCTGGATATGTCTGTGAAAAGGCTTACCAGAGAGAGTATCCATATCGGGCGGGTGATGATCCTTTTTTTCATTTGCTGAACTTACTTTCAGATTTATGACAAATTTACAATGTTAAATTTTGTTTTTCAGAAAAAAGTAAATATTTTTGTTTCGTATTATTACGAAATACGACATTATAAATACCACACTATGAGTAATTCAGACTACAGGGAAAAGCAGGTCAGAATAGCCAGGTTTGCCAAAGCACTGGGGCATCCTGCACGGATTCAGATACTGGAACTTTTAAAAAAGCAGACTTCCTGTTTCAGCGGTGACATAGCCAAAGAACTGCCTATTGCAAGGTCAACAGTTACGCAGCATTTAATTGAACTGAAAGATGCAGGCTTGATACAGGGTGAAATAAATCCGCCAAATGTTAAATATTGCATTGATAAGAAAAACTGGGAATTAGCTAAGAGTTATTTTACAGATATTTTTAAATTTATAAATAAATAGAGCAATGGAAATAAAAGTTTTAGGAACGGGTTGTTCCAGATGTAATAAGCTTGAAAAAGAAGTTATCAATGCTCTGGCAGAACTTGACATAGCTGCTGAAGTCACCAAAGTAGAAGACATTGCGGAAATTATGAAATATAGTATAATGGCTTTGCCTGCCCTTGTTGTTAATGAAAAAGTAGTGGTAAAGGGCAGAGTGCCTTCAGGAATTGAATTAAAGAAAATATTAATTTCAAATAATCAATGATATGAAACAGTTAAAATTATTACTTGCAATACTTTTTATAGGATGTCTTTCCTGTAATGGTCAGACGAATAAAAAAGATACCGGGAAGATCATAAATGTATATTATTTCCATTTTACCCGAAGGTGCCCTACATGCATTGCTGTTGAGGAAAATTCAAAAAAAGCCCTTCAGGAATTGTATCCTGAAAAGTTCAAAAGCGGGGATATGACTTTTTCATCATATAACCTGGATGAGGAAAAAAATAATAAGCTTGCCGAGAAATATGAAGTTGCAGGGCAGACATTGCTTATTGTCAAAGGTGAAAAGAAAATAGACGTAACCGAAGCCGGATTTATGTATGCCAAATCAGATACGGATAAATTAAAAGCGGAACTGAAGAAAGCTGTCGAAAGCCTGAAATAAATACTATTATGGAATTTTTACAGAATATATTAGACACATCTTCCCTGCCTGTATTATCAGCATTTATACTGGGGCTGATGACTGCCATAAGCCCGTGCCCTATGGCGACAAATATCACTGCCATCTGTTTTATCAGCAAGGATATTGAAAACAAAAGGCAGATATTTGTCAACGGCCTTGTTTACACACTTGGAAGAGCCATAAGCTATACCGCTCTCGGTGTTATTCTTTATTTCGGTGCAAGTAAATTTCACATATCCAGATTTTTTCAGTCAAATGGGGAAAAATTTCTTGGCCCTTTGCTGATAATAGTTGGAATACTGATGCTGGACTTCATAAAAATAAAATTCCCCGGCTTATGCAAAATGACAGAAAAGATTGAAAATAAAGTCAGTAAAAATAACCGGTGGACTGCTTTATTGCTGGGGATGGTGTTTGCTTTGGCTTTTTGCCCCTACAGCGGCGTATTATATTTCGTAATATTAATACCAATGACCATTTCCAGTGCATCAGGATTGTATCTGCCCTTTGTTTTTGCCATTGCAACAGGCCTACCTGTGATAATTGTCGCTTATCTGCTTGCTTTCAGCATTTCAAGCATAGGCCGCTTTTACAATAATATCAAAGTTTTTGAGAAATGGTTCCGGCGGATAGTAGCTGTAGTATTTATTCTGGCGGGATTTTATTATGTGTTTCTTTTTTATTGTAAATGATTAAAATGATCAAAACCTTTTTTACAAGCCCTAAAGGCCGCATTATCCTTCCTGTTTTGCTTATCCCTGTTTGGTATATCATATATCATTATCTGCAAAAACAACCAAACACACCCAACAC
>CAZSJF010000013.1:2372-5713 GCA_964606705.1 uncultured Bacteroidales bacterium | reverse complement strand
TTGTAATTGATGATTTGCTCGGATTAACCAAAGGACAGCATCTTACCGAGTCAATACGGTTTTTTATTTTTGAGTTTCCGAAAGTTATAATGTTGCTTATACTTATAATTTTCTTTGTTGGCATCATCCGTACTTTCTTTACACCTGAGCGTACAAGAAAAGCCCTCGAAGGAAAATCCCTTTTTACAGGCAATGTTCTTGCGGGTTCGCTTGGAATTGTTACTCCGTTTTGTACTTGCTCTGCTATTCCGCTTTTTCTCGGCTTTGTTGAATCAGGTATTCCTCTGGGAGTTACTTTTTCCTTCCTGATTGCCGCACCTATGATAAATGAGGTAGCTGTGGTTTTGTTATATGGCATGTTTGGCTGGCAAACGGCTTTGATATATGTAGCAACGGGACTCTTTATTTCTATTACTGCAGGCTGGGTAATAGGTCGGTTAAAACTTGAAAAATGGATAGAGCCATGGGTTTATGAAACAAAAACAAAAACAGGACAGAGCAGCTCAGAGGAAGAAAAGTTAAAATTCAGCGACAGGATTAATTTAGGTTATAATGCTGTTAAGGACATTGTAGGTAAAGTGTGGTTATATGTGGCTCTGGGTATTGCAGTAGGAGCAGGTGCTCATGGTTACGTGCCTGAAGATTTTATGGCTGCGATCATGGGAAAATCTGCGTGGTATTCTATACCATTATCTGTTTTAATAGGGATTCCTTTATATTCCAATGCTGCAGGTATTGTACCGATAGTATCGGTTCTTATAGAAAAAGGAGCATCACTTGGTACAGCACTGGCATTTATGATGTCTGTAATTGGCCTGTCACTGCCTGAAATGATTATTCTCAGAAAAGTATTAAAACTGCCTTTGATATTTACATTTATTGCTGTGGTTGGCGTAGGAATTATGATTGTGGGATATTTGTTTAATTTGATATTTTAAATTATGCTGAAACATAAAATTTGTCAAAACAATTAAAATAATATATGAAAGCAGTTTTAACAATCAGTTTTTTAGTACTTTCCAATATATTTATGACGTTGGCATGGTACGGGCATTTGAAATTCAAAGATATGAAATGGTTTTCAGGCCTGCCGTTAGTAATAATAATTCTCATCAGCTGGGGAATTGCTTTGTTTGAATATTTTTTTCAGGTTCCTGCCAACAGGATAGGATTCAGAGATAATGGCGGCCCTTTTTCACTGGTACAACTTAAAGTTATACAGGAAGTAATTACGTTAATCGTATTTTCTGTTTTTACAATTATCGCTTTTAAAAATGAATCTTTCAGGTTGAATCATATTGTAGGTTTTGTGTTTCTGGTATTAGCAGTATATTTTATTTTTAAAAAATAGAGTTTATAATTTAATTCATAATAATCATGGAAAAAGAAAAAGTAAATTTAAAAGATCTGGTAAAAAACAAATATGGTAAAATAGCCAGCCAGTCAAAACAGCAAAATCAGGCATCATGCTGCGGCACAAAAAGCTGCTGCGGAGAAGTGGATTATTCTGTTTTCAGCGAGAAATATGACACTATAGAAGGCTATAATCCTGATGCTGATCTCGGACTTGGCTGTGGACTGCCAACGGAATTTGCGCAGATAAAGAAAGGCGACCATGTCCTGGATTTAGGCTCAGGAGCAGGAAATGACTGCTTTGTTGCACGTGCAGTTACCGGTGAGAACGGAAAAGTTACAGGGCTTGATTTTACCGATGAAATGCTTGAAAAAGCTGTAGCTAACAATAAAAAACTCGGATATACAAATGTTGAGTTTGTTAAAGGTGATATTGAAGATATGCCTTTTAAAGATAACAGTTTTGACGTTGTAATTTCAAACTGTGTGTTGAACCTTGTTCCTGATAAGAAAAAAGCTTTTTCGGAAATCTACAGAGTATTAAAGAATGACAGCCATTTCTCAGTTTCTGATGTGGTTATAATCGGAGATCTACCACTTTCAATTAAAAATGATGCTGAGATGTATGCAGGATGTGTCGCAGGTGCTGTTCAGAAAGAAGAGTATCTTCGGTTGATACAAGATGCAGGTTTTGTCAATGTTACTGTTCAGAATGAGAAAAAAGTTGAAATTCCTGTTCAGATTTTAATGAACTATATGAATTATGATGAATTTCAGGAGTTCAAAAAAAACAACACAGGTATTTTTAGTATAACTGTTTATGCTGAAAAAACATAAATAATTGAATTTATATAATTTCTCTGTGAAACATAGTGTAGCCTTTGTGAACCTTTGTGGAATAGCTAACCGATAGCTGTCGGTTACACAGAGTCGCTCAAAGAAGACACAGAGTTACACAAAGTAAACGAAAATATGTAAATTTATTAAATAACTTATTAGGTATAAACTTTAATACATATGAAAAAACTATCTTTTTTAGACAGATTTTTAACACTATGGATATTTCTTGCAATGTTCATAGGTGTTTTCTCAGGGTATTTATTTCCGGGTATAGCAGATTTCTGGGATTCGCTCAAATCTTCGCCTGACAGCACAACAAATATTCCGATAGCAATTGGCCTGATACTGATGATGTATCCTCCGCTTGCCAAAGTGAAGTATGAAGAGCTCGGCAAAGTGTTCCGCAACTACAAAGTGCTTGGAATCTCTCTTGTGCAGAACTGGATCATCGGCCCTATACTTATGTTCCTTCTTGCCATAATTTTTCTGCAGTTCAATATTGACTATATGTACGGCCTAATACTGATAGGGCTTGCAAGATGTATTGCAATGGTAATTGTGTGGAATGAACTTGCAAAAGGCGATACGGAATATTGTGCAGGACTGGTAGCATTCAACTCCATTTTTCAGGTTCTTTTCTTTTCGGTTTATGCTTACATCTTTATAGCTGTTCTGCCGGGATGGTTCGGACTTCCGACAAATTCAATAGTAGAAAAAATCACTATAGCACAGATTGCGAAAAGTGTTTTCATATATCTTGGAATACCTTTTATTGCAGGTTTTTTGACCCGTTCTGTTCTGATACGTGTTAAAAACAAGGAATGGTACCATACCAAATTTGTTCCGAAGATAAGCCCGATAACACTGATAGCATTACTGTTCACAATACTTGTGATGTTTTCACTAAAAGGCGAATATATAGTACAGCTTCCGCTTGACGTGCTCCGTATTGCAATACCGCTGACAATTTACTTCATTATAATGTTCTTCGTGTCATTTATTATAAGCAGGAAAGCGAAAGCAACTTATGGGCAGTCAACCGCTCTTTCGTTTACTGCGGCAAGCAACAATTTTGAATTAGCCATAGCAGTTGCCATTGCAATATTCGGAATAAATTCGGGAGAAGCTTTTGTCGGCGTTATAGGTCC
>CAZSJF010000013.1:0-2362 GCA_964606705.1 uncultured Bacteroidales bacterium | reverse complement strand
TGTGTTGGGTGTGTTTGGGTGTTTGTGGTCCCCTGGTTGAAGTGCCCGTGTTGATTTCACTGGTTAGTGTTGCTTTCTGGATTAAGAGGAAATATTTTGGAGCAACTTGCCCGTAGGGCAATAATGTCAGTAAAAACGCATACAACAGATAATCTTTTTCCCGTAGGGAATATACGCCACTATTCAACAGGCTTAAACACATAGCGTTCGTCATACTCTACATCATATAGTTTTAAAAACTCCAGATATTCTTCATAAAAGGATTTTTTTGTATGATGCTTTTCCTGATTCTCTATATATGTTGCGATATCAGGTATTTGTGATTTTCCATAAGAAAACGCTCCAAACCCCTCTTGCCATGAGAACTTGCCTGCAACCAGTTTGTTTTCGTTTATCCATAACGACGAACTTCGCTTGACATTATATAGTAAATCCGATGGAGCTTGTTTAGGGCTCATACTTACCAGTGCGTGAACATGGTCGGGCATGCCGTTGATAGCAAAAGGCTTATGACCTTGTTGTCCTATGATGCCATTCATGTATTTGTAAAGTTTGTTTTTCCAGTCATTATGTATTAAAGAAAACCTGTTTTGAACGGCGAATACATAGTGTATATACAATTGGGTATAAGTGTTTGCCATAATGTTGTTTTTTGTTAATGCCCTACGGGCAACAGCGTTTTATCTTATTGTTTTTTTATTGGCATTTAAGTCCTACGGACTATTTCAGCATTATAAAATGTATTTTTTGACAAAAATATAATAATTTGCCCGTAGGGCAATAACGTCAATAAAAAAACACATACAACAGATAATCTTTTTCCCGTAGGGAATATACACTACTTGTTATAAAAAAAAATATTAATTTAGCACAACGGATTAAAAAATGAACAGATATTCATTATGAAGAAAAGATTAATCGTTATAAAAATTTTGTTGTTGTTTGCCTGCGGTTTGTTTGGAGAGGTTGTCCCTGTTGAAAAAGCAAAAGTAATAGCAAAAAACTTTTACTATGAAAGAAGAAGTCTGTCATCAGATATAATTTATTATGATATAAATTTAAATGATAATTATACAATTTATAATGAAAACAAACCGGTTATATACATCTTTAATGTAAATAATAATGAAGGTTTTATTATTATTTCAGCAGAAAGCAATGTCTATCCGGTTTTAGGATATTCATTTAACGGGCGGTATGACATAAATGATGATGATACTCCTCCTGCATTTACTGATTTATTGAATAGCTGTAAAGAGCAGATAATTTATGTCCGAAACCATGAATTATCAGGTAACAAAAATATTGATTGTACATGGAATAATTATAGTTCGGAAATAACTGGGAAATCTGTTAAAAATGTAGACTCATTATTAAGCACTACCTGGAATCAGGGTTGTTATTATAATGATTCATGTCCTTTTGACGTAAACGAAAATGTGACAGAACGCCTACCGGTTGTGTCGCAACAGCATTTGCTCAGCTGATGAGATATTACAATTTTCCTGTTAAAGGTATCGGTTATAAAAGTTATGAAGACCCGACTTATGGTATTTTGCATGCAGATTTTGGCGCAACTACTTATAATTGGGCAAATATGCCGGATTCTCTTTCCGGTTATAATCCTGATGTAGCTCAATTAATGTATCATTGTGGTGTAGCTCTGGATACAAAGTATGCAATCTGGGGCTCTGGTGCTTCATCTTATTTTTCAAAAGATAAAATAGCTGAACATTTTAATTATTCAACATCATCACAATTTATTAAAAAGATAGATTTAAATGATTCTATATGGAAATGTATATTGAAAGAGGAGCTTGAGTCTTCAAGGCCGATATTCTATAGGGCATCAGGTCATGCTTTTATTTGTGATGGTTATCAGGAAGACCATTTTCACTTTAACTGGGGCTGGGGAGGAAAATATAATGGGTATTATTATTTAGACAATTTAAATCCGGGTACTAATAATTTCACCCAGGGACAATGTGCTGTTATAGATTTTAAACCTAACACCGGCTACTGTTCTGAAACGACAAGGTTTTTTGCCATAAACAATCATTTTGATGATGGCAGCGGAATAGATAATTATGCTGATAATCTGAATTGCAAATGGTTAATTCAGCCATCTGATGCTAGCTCTGTTGCTTTGTCTTTTGATTCTTTCGATGTTCAGGTTAATGATACTGTTAAAGTTTATGACGGACCTGATACTTTGTCTCCTTTATTAGGAAGTTTTTCCGGAGATACTGTTCCTCCGCTGTTGTTTTCAACAGGAGGAAGTATGCTTGTACATTTTATAACAGATAGTGCCGGCACATCAGGCGGCTGGTCTGCAGAATATAACAGTGATATAAGCAGTTTG